>CAJXOL010000001.1 GCA_913057675.1 uncultured Pseudomonadota bacterium
ATAAGAACACCCCGAGGAATTCGACCGCCGAGCTTTTGAAATTTTCCCGGATCTCTGAGGAAATCCACTAATTCCGAAACTTCTTCTTTAGCCTCATCGCAGCCTGCCACATCAGCAAACGTCACGCCATTGCCCTCGTCGTTCAATAATTTCGCTTTACTTTTTCCAAAAGAGAACGCACCGCCTCGACCCCCACCCTGCATTTGACGCATAAAGAAAACCCAAACCCCTATGAGTAGCAACATCGGGAACCAAGAAACAAAAATACTCATGAGCAGAGAAGGTTCCTCTGCTGGCTTTGCTTCAACCACAACTCCGGACTTAAGCAGATCAGAAACTAACCATGGATCAGAAGGGGAATACACATCGTAGCGCTGCCCATCCGTCTTTTGAACCTTAAGATTTTGTCCATCAATGGTAACGCTAGCGACACCGCCGGAATTAACATCCTGAATAAACCTAGAGTAAGGTACCGCAGTTTGCTCCAGTTGCCGCGCACTAAATTGGTTAAAAACCGTCATTAGCACAAGAGAAATCACTAGCCATACCAATATATTTTTCATCGTATTATTCAAATTCCACTCCCACCCTGCCAACGCTCGGAGCATCTCCGAACTTCAATTAACTTACTATTCTAGACCGAATTCACCTATGTAAGGCCTCAATCAATCAATTTTGTTCAACCCAACTATAAAAAATTCACTAGAGCGGTCCCTGGAGGCTTTCGGCTTTCTGATATGAACCTTTTGGAAGCTTGATTTAACGCTTTCGCGAAACTCCTTGGCCCCCTCACCCTCAAAGCATTTTATGACCACACTCCCACCTGTTTTTAGAAACTGTTGAGCAAAATCAAAGGCCAACTCAGCTAAAGTTAACCATCGGGCCTGATCTAACGACTTCACTCCACTTATATTGGGGGCCATATCAGAAATTACAAGACCTACTTCACGATCTGACAATTTTGCCTCCACTGCATCCAAAGTATTCTGTTCTGAAAAATCTCCCCGGATAAAATGCACTTGCGGCAACGCTGACATCTCCAATAAATCGACCCCAATCACTAACCCACAAGCTTTCACTCTTCTTGACACCACCTGGCTCCACCCACCTGGGGCAGCCCCCAAATCAACAACCACCATGCCCGGCGTGACGAGATCATTTTGCTCGAGGATCTCCAGCAATTTAAACGACGCGCGTGATCTCCAACCCTCTGAACTTGCTTTTTTCACAAAAGGGTCAGATACGTGCTCCTGCATCCAAGTTTTTTTACGTTTTGACATAACGTCGCAACTTATTTACTCCATTGTGATTACAATACCCGACTTCACAATATACTTACCCGGGGGAAAAAGTGAATCCGATATCAGACAAAATTAGACGTGAACTTAAGGCGAAGGCACACCACCTCAACCCTGTTGTAACAATCGGCGATAAGGGGCTCAGCAAACCGGTTTTAAAAGAACTCACCATCGCCCTAGATTCTCACGAATTGATTAAAGTACGCATTCACTCGGACGACAAAGATGAGCGCGAAAAAATCATGTCTGGAATTGTCACATCACTTGGAGCAACATCCATCAGTCATATTGGCAAAGTGCTCATCGTTTACCGAAAAAACGAGAAGGATACTGACTGAGAGCCACTACAAATCCAGATTAAGTACTCAGCTCATTTGATAACATTTAAATATATTGCACGGTCAAAATTTCGTACTCTCTAACCCCGCCAGGCGCATCGACCTCCGCCACATCGCCCGCTTCCTTGCCGATGAGGGCTCGGGCAATTGGTGAGTTAACAGAAATTTTTCCACCTTTAATGTCAGCCTCATCCTCGCCTACAATTTGATAACTAACCTCTTTATCGGCCTCCAAGTCGCAGAGGAGAGCAGTTGCGCCAAAAACGCAGCGCCCCTCGGCATCGAGTTTCGCAGGGTCAATAATTTGAGCGTTGGACAGTTTTCCACCTAGCTCAATGATACGCCCCTCAACAAAACTTTGACGTTCCTTGGCCGCATCATACTCTGCGTTTTCGGATAGATCGCCGTGCGCTCTAGCCTCTGATATAGCATTAATTACAGACGGCCGCTCGATAGTTTTCAATTGATGCAACTCTTCGCGGAGTTTCTCTGCTCCTACCGCCGTGAGAGGAACTTTTGACATACCAAAAATCCTTTAAAATTTAAATGAGTAAGTGTTAAACAATCAGCTAAGCAGGCTGTGGGCGCTTTGTAAGGAACGCACACCCAGGTCGGTCATTTGACTGATCCCGTTACTCGCAGCTTTTGCTCCAGCAATCGTGGTGAAGTAGGTAACCCTGCCTTGCAAAGCGGTTCTCCTTATCGAATATGAGTCCCTAATAGACGCTTGACTATCATCTACTGTATTAATAATCATTGCAATCTCGCCATTTTTGATCATATCAACAACGTGGGGCCGCCCCTCAGCCACTTTATTTACACGGTTTGCTTGCAACCCATGTTCAGAAAGAGCATGTGCTGTACCGTGCGTAGCAATTAACTCAAACCCGTTTTGGGATAGCTCTCGAGCGAGCTCAACAATCTTATCCTTGTCTTGATCTCGAACACTCATAAACACTTTACCCGAAGTGGGCAACAACACCCCAGCCGCCAATTGCGACTTAACGAAAGCTTCTGAAAAAGATTGACCAATACCCATCACCTCACCGGTTGATCGCATCTCTGGACCCAAAATAGTATCCACACCCGGAAACTTGATAAACGGAAATACCGCCTCTTTAACTGAGTAGTAAGGAGGTACGATCTCTGACGTGATACCCATTTGTGCAAGTGTTTTTCCTGCCATGCAACTCGCCGCCACCTTGGCCAAAGGCCGACCAGTAGCCTTCGAAACGTAAGGAACTGTGCGAGATGCACGAGGATTAACTTCCAACACATAAACGTCTTCACCTTGGATGGCAAACTGAATATTCATCAACCCAACCACGTTGAGCCCTCTAGCGAGCTCAACAGTTTGACGTCTTAATTCGTCTTTAAGTTCTGGGGACAAACTAAACGGTGGAAGCGAGCACGCAGAATCCCCACTATGGACACCCGCTTGTTCAATATGCTCCATAATCCCACCAATAACGACATCGGAGCCATCACAGATCGCATCAACGTCAACCTCAATTGCATCATTTAAGAAGCGATCTAAAAGAACAGGACTGTCGTTGCTGACTTTTACAGCCTCTCTCATATACCGCTCAAGGTCCGATTGCTGATGAACAATTTCCATCGCCCTGCCACCCAACACATACGATGGGCGCACAACAAGTGGGTAACCAATCTCCTCAGCTAAGATTATCGCCTCTTCTGGGTTCCTAGCTGTTCGATTTGGAGGCTGCTTCAAATGAATATCAGAAAGTAATTTTTGAAATTTTTCCCGATCCTCTGCATTGTCAATCATCTCTGGACTCGTGCCAATGATCGGAACTCCTGCCGCATGCAATCCAGCGGCTAGCTTAAGAGGCGTTTGGCCCCCGTATTGCACGATAACTCCTTTGGGCTTCTCAACTTCAACAATCTCCAACACGTCTTCGAGAGTCAGCGGTTCAAAATAAAGCCGGTCGGAAATATCATAATCGGTGGAGACAGTCTCCGGATTACAATTCACCATAATAGTTTCAAAACCATCATCACGAAGAGCTAAAGAAGCATGGACACAGCAATAATCAAACTCAATACCCTGACCAATTCGATTTGGCCCTCCACCTAGCACCATTATTTTTTCGCGATCAGATGGTCGAGATTCACATTCCTCTTCGTAGGTTGAGTACATGTAAGCCGTATTCGTGTCAAATTCTGCCGCGCAAGTGTCAACTCTTTTAAAAACGGGGCGAATCGAGAGCGAGTGCCGTAAATCTCGCACTTCACACTCATCGACACTTAGCAATTTCCCTATGCGTCGATCAGAAAAGCCTTTTTGCTTGATGCGCCGTAAACTTAGTTGGTCAAAACCCTGCAGCGAAGCACTCGAAATCTCCCGCTCCTCTAGAATTAAATCTTCGATAAATGCAAGAAACCACGGATCAATGTTCGTCACGTGATGAATTTCTTCTGGGCTCATACCAAGACGTAATGCGTCCGCCACATATAATATGCGTTCCGGTCCTGGGTCAGCAATTTCTGCACGCACCGTTTCAAGATCTGAAGAGCGCTCATCTAATCCATCGATTCCGGTTTCCAAGCCACGCAGCGCCTTTTGAAACGACTCCTGAAACGTTCGCCCAATAGCCATCACCTCACCCACGGATTTCATCTGAGTTGTGAGTCGTGAATTCGCTCGTGGAAACTTCTCAAATGCAAAACGTGGGATCTTGGTAACCACATAATCAATAGTCGGCTCAAACGAAGCCGGAGTTTGCCCACCCGTTATGTCGTTCTTAAGCTCATCAAGCGTAAATCCCACTGCGAGTTTAGCTGCCACCTTCGCAATAGGAAACCCAGTGGCTTTTGAAGCAAGCGCCGACGAACGGGACACTCGTGGATTCATCTCGATAACGGTCATACGACCGTTATCTGGATTAATCGCAAATTGCACGTTCGAGCCGCCAGTATCAACGCCAATTTCGCGTAAAACTGCTATCGATGCATTCCGCATGATTTGGTATTCTTTATCAGTCAGAGTTTGAGCTGGGGCTACGGTAATCGAATCGCCTGTATGAACCCCCATAGCATCTAAATTTTCAATTGAACATATGATGATGCAGTTATCCGCCCGATCACGAACAACCTCCATTTCAAATTCTTTCCACCCAATGACGGACTCTTCAATTAAAACCTCTTTGGTCGGCGAGGCGTCCAGACCTCTTTCGACAATCTCAACGAACTCTTCTTTGTTATACGCAATACCCCCACCGGCTCCCCCCATCGTAAATGAAGGTCGCAGAATAGCGGGATAACCAATCAAAGCCTGAACCTGAATTGCCTCTTCTAGGCTGTGCGCTATCATCGATTTAGGGCTATCGAGGCCAATTTTTGTCATTGCAGTTTTAAATTTTTCGCGATCCTCAGCCTTATCAATAGCCTCTTTGCTCGCACCAATCATTTCTACTGAATATTTATCTAAAACTCCGTGCTTAGCCAAATCCAATGCGCAATTTAGAGCAGTCTGTCCACCCATAGTGGGAAGCAAAGCATCAGGCTTCTCAGTCGCAATAATCTTTTCTACTATCTGCCAAGTTATAGGCTCAATGTAGGTAACATCAGCCAACTCCGGGTCGGTCATAATAGTCGCTGGGTTAGAGTTCACCAGGATGACTCGATAACCCTCCTCACGCAGTGCTTTACAAGCTTGGGCGCCAGAATAATCAAACTCACAAGCCTGCCCGATGACAATCGGACCAGCACCTATGATCAATATTGATTGAATATCTTCTCTTTTCGGCATGAAATTATCCCAGCGCTGTTTAGCGCTTGTTTCGAATTATTGTTTCTCGATCGATATTGTCGATAAACCGGTCAAACAAATAACCCACATCATGGGGTCCCGGACTCGCCTCAGGGTGACCTTGAAAAGAGAATGCGGGCAAATCTGTTCGTTCAATCCCCTGCAAACTCCCATCGAATAATGACGTGTGCGTGGTCCGGAGTGTACTAGGCAAAACGGTTTGATCAACTTCAAAACCATGATTTTGACTCGTAATTAACACCTGGCCGGTGTCTAAATCTTTCACTGGATGATTAGCACCATGATGTCCAAATTTCATTTTTCGCGTCTTAGCCCCGCTCGCAAGGGCAAGGAGCTGATGGCCTAAACAAATACCAAAAATAGGAACCCCTTGCCCCAATAATTGTTGGATCGCCTCAATGGCATAGGTACAAGGCTCAGGATCCCCAGGACCATTTGACAAGAACACTCCGTCAGGCTTCATGCTTAATACGTCTTTGGCTGCGGTCATCGCAGGCACTACAGTAACGCGGCAACCTCGAGAAACTAACATCCTAAGGATATTACGTTTCACCCCAAAGTCATAGGCAACAACATGGCGTAAAACATCTTTTTTTTGTTGCGGCTCAGGCTCAAGCAACCACTCTGGCTCTGCCCACTCGTAAACATCATCGCAAGACACTTGGCTTGCCAAATCACTTCCTGCCAAACCTGGAAACGCACGAGCACGCTCCAATAACGCAGCCTGCCCTAGATCACCCAAGCCGATCACACCCGATAATGCACCCTTCTCGCGCAGCACTCTCGTTAGCTTCCGCGTATCGATGCCTGCAATAGCTGGGACGTTTTGCTCTTTCAACCAATCACTCAAACCACTTGTAGAACGAAAATTACTCGCCAACAATGGTAAGTCACGAATCACAAGTCCAGCCGCTCGAGCAGCAACTGATTCAAAATCCTCGTCATTACATCCAACATTTCCTATATGAGGATAGGTCAATGTGACAATTTGATTTTGATACGAAGGATCTGTGAGGATCTCCTGGTATCCGGTCATTGAGGTATTAAAAACCACCTCACCAACGGCGGACTCCGCTGACCCTATTGAAAAACCTTGAAACACAGACCCGTCCTCGAGCACCAAGATCGCTGGATCACATTTTTGATACGACAATCGACCTCCATGGACGAATTTAAGTGGGATTGGGGGATAAGTACCGCCCTTGCAAAAAGTGGGAGAAATCGCTTTGCGCTCCTCCCACTTAGGAAATATTATACAGCTAGATGGAACTATCGATCAATCGCTAGAACGGACTAACCGAAGTAAATCAGTAAACCTTAGCTAGCGGTAGGAGACTTCAATAATGAG
Organism: uncultured Pseudomonadota bacterium; assembly: GCA_913057675.1. Taxonomy (GTDB): domain Bacteria; phylum Pseudomonadota; class Gammaproteobacteria; order Burkholderiales; family Eutrophovitaceae; genus Eutrophovita. Next base: position 6,778 of record CAJXOL010000001.1, read on the forward strand.
AATGGCTAGCTATTAAGAACATCTTCCATATCAAACAGACCGCCACTCTTCCCTGACAGAAACTTTGCCGCCCTGATGGCTCCGACAGCAAAATTACTCCTGTCCGAGGCTTTATGAGCGATTTCGATTCGCTCTCCCGTCCCGGCGAATATAGCCGTATGCTCGCCTACAATATCCCCAGCCCGTACAGCTGAGAATCCAATCGCCTTTTGATCACGTTCGCCAGTGTTGCCTTCTCGCCCATAAACAGCGCAATCCGACAGATTTCTTCCCAGAGACTCCGCAATGACCTCACCCATTCGCAACGCAGTTCCAGATGGGGCATCAACCTTGTGTTTATGATGCGCCTCTACAATCTCAATATCATAACCCTCGTCGAGAGCTTGAGCAGCCGTTTTTAATAACCGCAATAGGACGTTAACGCCAACACTCATGTTTGGCGCCATCATAATAGGAATAGTCTCAGCCGCTTGCTTTATTGCCGCCTTTTCCTGATCAGAAAAACCTGTTGTGCCAATAACCATAGCCGTCTTATGCGACACGCAAGCCTCCAAATGTCGCAGCGTTCCGTCAGGCCTTGTAAAGTCAATTAAAACGTCTGCTCCATCTATGATAGTCGCGATATCTGACGATATGCTCACTCCTGCCTCAAACCCGAGAAGCGCGCCAGCATCCTTACCTAAATAAGGGTTACCTGGCACCTCCAGAGCCCCAGATAATTCTAGCGCTTCACCATCTCGAATGATACCAATTAGCGCCCGCCCCATTTTGCCTGATGCGCCGCATACTGCGATTTTTAAATTATTCATAATGATATTTTCAATTAGCTAATGGTCATCTCTATTAATTCTCGGCCCATGATGCATCCCCTCACTCATTCCCCCAACTTTCCACCACCACATCACCCTCTAATTTTTTCAAAAGGTCCTGCTCAAAGATAACGACTATCACCCGCTCTCGTTTGACGTCTCCAGCCGTCCCGGATAAATAAACGTAATTCCAATTACTCGGAGTGAGGGGGTCAATCACCAAGGGCGTGCCCAAAACAAAAGACACCTGATCCTTCGACATGCCCGGTTTAAGCTTCGTTAGCATGTCCTGATCGACGTAATTCCCCTGTCTAACTTCCATTTTATATGGGGACAAAAAACATGAGGAGATGAAAAATGTGAGCGCTATAACACTCAAGCCCTTAAAGATACGAATAGTGAATCCAATCATGCCAAAATTAAACCTGAAGGTTAGTCAAAGTGCAGTTAAACCGTTATGATAGGCTAAACTCAATATAATTACACTGTCATGAAAACACCATTAAATTTAAAAAACATGGGGCTGAAGGAAACGCTGCCCAGATTAAAGATAATTAACGTGTTTGAAACATCAACTTCACGACACCTATCGGCAGAGGATATTTATCGCCATCTTTTAGAGGATCAAATGGACGTGGGACTAGCCACGGTTTACCGAGTGCTCACGCAATTCGAGCAAGCTGGCATTCTCATGCGGCATCACTTCGAATCAGGGAAAGCCGTCTACGAACTTGACCAAGGCGACCACCATGATCATTTAGTATGTAACCAATGTGGGCGAGTGGAAGAATTTTATGACGAAGAGATTGAAGTTCGACAAACAAACATCGCAAAAGATCGAGGGTTTAAAATTCTCGGGCACTCACTCCACATATACGCAGACTGCACCAAGTCAAATTGCCCGCATAGAAATAAAAGCTGAATATTTATAGAAAAATCTGTTCACCTTGCGCCTAACTTAATCAATTCAAGAGCATGCGCTTTAGCTTGATCTGAAATAACTTCGCCCGCTAACATTCTAGCAATCTCATCAACACACTCCTTATCCTCAAGTCTTTGCAGACGCGTACTGGACAATAATTCTGATTGAACCTTTGCCACCCTCCAATGGGAGTCCGCAAGAGCAGCCACTTGAGGCAAATGCGTTACGCATAAAACTTGCGCGCTTTTCCCCACGGCCTTCAACATCCGGCCAACAACTTCAGCAACTGCCCCCCCAACTCCTGAGTCAACCTCATCAAATATCACTGTAGGCACAGCAGAATCCTGGTAGATGACCGACTGGATCGCAAGCGATATTCGAGACAGCTCACCCCCGGAGGCGACCTTGCCCACTGGCTTGGCCTCTGCGCCTGGATTGGTGGCCACGTAAAACTCAACCTGCTCAAGACCAGTCAAACCAGGCTCAACTTTCGGGATGAGTTTAGCCTCAAAAAAAACACCAGACATAGCCAACTCTGCGAGTGCAGCATTAACCTTTTTCGTCATTTTGGTTGACGCCTTTGCTCGGCCCAAGCTCAATTCGCGCGCCACGGCGAAGTAGCTCTTTTGAGCAGCAGCTTCCTCTTTCTGAAGCTCATCGATATCGGTTGTAACAACTAACTGCTCAAGCTCAAGCTCTACGTCCGATCTAAGCTGAAACAATTCTTCTGGAGAAACTCCATATTTACGAGCACATCGTTGCACATCAGCAATTCTTTTGTCTAACAGATCGGCCAAACCCGGGTCGACATCTAAAGAGTCCGCGTATCGACGAAGATCTCGATTGAACTCGGACAACTCAATCTCCAAGCCGTCAAGGTCTTTTAACATCTCGGCAACCTGAGGATCAACTCCAGCAACTGCATCAAGCTTCGATCGAACGCCTGCAAGAATGGAAAGAATATTTTGATCGCCGTCGCCAAGCAAATGTACCGACTCACTGGCCGCACTGATTAGCTCGTTGAGATTGCTCAACTTACGGTGCTGGTCAACCGTCTGGTGCCACTCTTGGGGCGCAAAATCTAATGCATCTAAGTCTTTTTGCGTTTCAAGCAATACCTCTATTTTCTGCTTTAATGAATCAGCCTGCTCTAGACATTGAGATAATTTCACTTTCACTGATAGCCATTTATGCCAACTCTCTTCTACTAACCGTACTGATTCAGATAGACGGCCGAAACGATCTAAAACCTTACAATGTGAGGATGAATCAACCAACGAGTAGTGTTCATGTTGTCCGTGTATATCGACAAGCAAAGCACCCAAATCTTTGAGTTGCTTTACCGTTACGGGCACGCCATTTATCCAAGATCGTGAACGACCCGCGGTATCGATAACACGCCTAAGCACGCATTCCTCAGCACCCAAATCAGACTCTACCAAAAAAGAAAGAACATGAGGCAGACTCGACACATCAAACTCTGCAACGATATCTGCTCGGCTCGAGCCCGTCCTGATGCTACCCACATCAGAGCGCCCACCCAAGATAAGACTGATTGCACCTAGCACTATCGATTTGCCTGCGCCAGTTTCTCCCGTGAGGATAGTAAACCCGGGATCTAAGTCAAGCTCAACTAAATCAATCAGCACATAGTCCTTAACCGTTAAGCGAGTTAGCATAAGAAAACTTTCTCCAACGTTAAGATCCCATCGTCCCTGCCCAATGCAGCTTCTCACGAAGTGTGCCAAAGTACTCGTGCCCCTCGGGATGAACCAAGCGAACCTTAGATTCCGCCACTTGAATCAACAGGCGTCCGCCCTCCCGGATGTTCAAATGGGTGTGACTGTCTACGTGCGCGCGCGCGTCGACAGCCTCCATGATTTCAATCTCAATTTTTGAACTCCCAGGGACGACAATAGGTCGATTTGAAAGTGAATGGGGGCACACTGGAACCAGCAAGACACAGTCCATTGATGGCGCAATGATAGGGCCTCCCGCGGAAAGGGCATAAGCCGTAGACCCCGTCGGGGTTGACACCACCAGCCCATCGGACCGAAGGTTATATGCGAATTCCCCATCAATAGTAACCTTCATTTGAATAAGTGTGCCGCTCTGACCCTTACCCACTGAAATGTCATTGAGAGCCCAAACACCAGCTCCAAGCTCATTATCAACACTAACTTCAAGCATGACTCGCTCATCTATAACATATTCACCTTGCAGAACTGCACGCAAGCTAGCGACCATTTTATTTAGCGATATATCGGCCAAAAACCCCAGTCGCCCCAAATTGATCCCCAGGAGGGGCACGTTATGCGTAGCAACAGTTCGCGCAAGACCCAGTAACGTCCCGTCCCCACCCAAAACCACGACGAGATCACTGCGACTAACCACGTCGTCCATGGGTCCTGAGTCGACCTTAACTCCAGATAATTGCTCGGCAGTCAATTCATCAACCAAGCAATGAACCCCCTCCCCCTGAAGGAAATTGATAACCTGTGACACAGGACGCGAGACCTCCGGGCTTTTATACTTACCAACTATACAAACTCGATTAAATTTATTCATATTTACGTTATACACGAGAGATGAATTGCAACGTCAAAAATACTAAACCATAAAAAAATATAAAGCTCAGACAAAAACTTTGTAGAATGAAGCCATAATGAATGAGAGATCACGAATTTTACTGAAATCACTGATAGAAAAGCATATTTCTGATGGCCAACCCATTGGTTCACGGCAGCTCGCGAAATCGTCCGGACTAGAGCTCAGTCCCGCCAGCATCCGTAACATCATGGCCGACCTTGAAGAAACAGGCTTCATCGCTAGCCCTCATGCCTCTGCTGGCAGAATTCCGACACCACGGGGTTATCGATTTTTTGTCGACTCATTACTTACGGTGCAACCTTTGGATTCAATTGAACTTCACCAGATTGAAGACCAGTTTCGGCCAGACAGCGCCGACCGACTTATCACAACAGCATCTCAGTTGCTCTCAAACTTGACTCAATTTGCTGGCGTGGTCAAATCGCCTTCGAGGCACAGCACATCTTTTAGACGCATCGAATTTGTTTCACTGTCAGATAAGCGCATCTTGCTGATCGTAGTTACGCCCGATGGAGATGTTCAGAATAAGGTTCTAGAAGCATCACGTAAATTTTCAGATTCCGAACTCATAGAGGCAACTAACTATCTAAATCAAAATTATGCAGGAATGTCTTTTGATGCCATTAAGTCACGTATTCAAACTGAATTAAAAAAACTCAAAGAAAATATATCTCAGTTGATGACATTAGCGATATCAGCAGGAGAAGAAAACTCGTTCAAAGCTGAAGAATATATCGTCTCAGGTGAAAAGAACCTACTGAGCGTCAGTGACCTCTCTACAAATATGGACAGTCTGAGAACGCTATTTGACATGTTTGATAAAAAAACCGGGATTCTCCAACTGCTCGATACCAGCGATCGAGCCAAAGGCATCCAAATTTATATTGGCGGAGAATCTGGTTTAGTTCCATTAGACGAATGTAGTGTTGTAACGGCACCCTATGAAGTTGATGGGGAAGTTGTTGGCACTGTCGGCGTCATCGGACCGACCCGCATGGCCTATGAACGGGTTATTCCCATCGTAGACATCACCGCGAAGCTTCTATCAGGAGCTCTTTCTCAACCCTAAATTTTGATTCACAAGAAACCGAACAAACCAAATGAAACTTCAAAAAGAACCGGAATACAGCCACGGATCACTTGCCAACATAGGCATCTTATTAGTAAATTTAGGAACTCCTGAGGCACCTACCAAACGAGCAGTTAAAGAGTACCTTGCTGAATTTTTGTGGGACCCAAGAGTTGTTGAAATCTCAAGGCCTATTTGGTGGCTAATCCTAAATGGTATTATTTTGAGAACCAGGCCTAAAGCCTCCGCAAAAAAATATGCCACAATTTGGTCTGATCAAGGGTCCCCGTTAAGAATCTACACCGAAAAACAAGCAGATCTCCTTCAGTCAACATTTAATGGTGATACGTTTGCCAAAATTATTGTCAAATCTGCAATGAGTTACGGTAAACCATCTGTAGATGGTGAATTAAGCAAACTTAGAGCTGAAGGTTGCGACCGAATATTAGTCATTCCGCTTTACCCTCAATACAATTCAAGCACTACGGGCAGCATCTTTAACGCGGTTTTTAATAGTCTAAAAAAGGTCCGGAACCTACCGAGCATGCGCTTATTGAAAAACTTCCACGATCACAAAGGTTATATCGAGGCGCTATCCCAACGCATACAGCAGTACTGGACGGTTCATGGCAAACCGGAAAAATTAGTACTCTCTTACCACGGCGTGCCAAAATTCAGCCTGACCAAAGGTGACCCCTATCATTGCGAGTGCTACAAATCCAGTCGACTTCTCGCCGAGCGATTAGATTTTGAGCCTGAGAATGTTGTTACGACGTTTCAGTCGCGATTCGGCAGAGCTGAATGGCTGAAGCCTTACACCATAGAGGTCATGAAGGATTTGGGCAAACAAAAATTACGCCGAATTGACGTTTTTTGTCCAGGATTCGTTGCGGACTGCCTAGAGACCCTTGAAGAAATCAATATGGAAAACAGAGAGGAATATCTGACTCATGGCGGCGGGGAATTTCACTATATTCCTTGCTTAAATGATAGCGCCAGCTGGATTAAGGGCTTGCATCAAATAGCCGTTGATAATCTGGGCGGCTGGCTATCCAAGAATAAAACCCTCCTAGAAGCTAAAAACGAAGCGGACCTAAGTCGATCCGAAGCCATTAACAGAGGAGCAACAGATTAATTAAAGTTCCAGAGTTACGAATGAATCACATCAAATTCAACCCGGATCGACGGCCATAGTTCGTTCGAATTTCATAATCAGCTTTTAATTTTCGATACTTCTCTTTAATGTTGTACACGATTGCTCCGATCATCACCTCTAACTCCTCGCAACTCTTTTGAGGTGTTACCTTGAGGACTCTCTCCTCAATTTCTGAGGCGGCCTGCAGAGCGAGGTCAGCGTGATACTCCTGAATTTTTATCAACGCATTCTCAAATGAGGCCCATCGGTCAATTAACGCCAGGCTGGCTGGTTTTTGATCTCTCCACACGGGCTTCGTATGCGTAATCCCCAACGAAATTCCGATAGATTCGACAGTGCACTCAACATTCGACTCTTTTTGTTTGAACCGCCACTGCAAATCCCATTTCGTTTTCGCCGGATGGCGCTGCCCGTCTTGCCCCACGGGGCCTTTAGAGTCCATTTCAGCAGTTAAAATAAGTGCGGATTGCCCTGTAATACTATAAGAACTTGCCCCAACATGGACCGAAGTCGCTGACAATGCTGGGTTGAACAGACCAAAACAAAAAACGAGCAGTATCGATGTAAAAACCCTAAAACTAAACATTTGCCGCATATTTTCCCCATTAGGTATTAACCAGCTAAGCCTCTAGATTAGCAGAATAAAGATCAATATTTCCTTAACGCAACACTTGAAATTGAAAAATTCGCCCTCAATTAATCGACTTAGATATCTTGGAGCACTTGTGTAATGTCTGAAAAGAAAATTGATGAACCAATTGAAAGCCAAAAGCCCGAAGAACCAATAGCGGATGCCAAACTGAATCCAGAGATCAGAGAGACTCCTGAAGCCTTCCCCGCTCAAGATCCAGAATCATCAGAAAACTTAGCAGAGCAACTCCAACAAGCTATTGCTGAAGCTGAAAAGCACAAAGACGCGTGGTTGCGAGCAACAGCAGAGTTAGACAACGTTCGCAAACGAACGCAGATAGATGTTGCTGCAGCCCACAAATACGCATTAGAGCGTTTCTCTTCGGAACTGCTTGTTGTTAAGGATAGTCTTGAGGCAGCGTTACAAACTGACAACGTGACGCTTGACGCCATCAATGATGGTGTCGACTTAACCTTAAAGCAGTTAACAAAAGTCTTTGAATCCTTTGGCATTAAAGAAATTACCCCTCTCGGAGAAACTCTGGACCCACATAAACATCAAGCGATGACCACTGTGGATTCTGATGAGGCTGCGAATACCATTCTCAGCGTTTTTCAAAAAGGATATCTTCTTAACGACCGCTTGATTAGACCAGCTTTGGTCAGCGTAGCAAAACCCAAGGAGTAGAAGGGGTTGAAAAGCAGTTAATCGACCCAACTTAATAACAGACATTTATAGAATCGAGGATTACAGACTATGGGCAGAATCATTGGTATTGATTTAGGAACCACAAACTCCTGCGTAGCAGTTATGGATGGCGGTGAAGCGAAGGTACTTGAAAATGCCGAAGGTGGACGCACTACACCCTCCATTATTGCCTACACGGAAGATGGTGAAGTCCTTGTGGGTGCGCCTGCAAAAAGACAGGCGGTTACCAACCCCAAAAATACATTGTATGCAGTCAAGCGACTGATTGGCCGCCGGTTCCAAGATGAGGAGGTTGCAAAGGCAAAAGAAAACTCTCCATTCTCGATCGTCGGTGCTAAAAATGGTGATGCTTGGGTAGAAGTACGAGGAAAGCAAAGTGCGCCTCCAGAAATCTCAGCCCAAGTGCTCATAAAAATGAAAAAAACGGCCGAGGACTATCTAGGCGAAGAAGTCACCGAAGCCGTCATTACAGTCCCTGCATACTTTAACGACTCACAGCGTCAAGCTACCAAGGACGCTGGGAAAATTGCCGGATTAGAAGTGAAGCGGATTATCAATGAGCCGACTGCTGCTGCACTCGCCTTCGGAATGGACAAGAAGCAAGGGGACCGAAAAATTGCTATTTACGATTTAGGTGGTGGAACTTTCGATGTTTCAATTATCGAAATCGCTGAAGTCGATGGAGAACATCAATTTGAGGTGCTCTCCACAAATGGAGATACATTCTTGGGAGGTGAAGATTTCGACCAGCGAATCATAGATTATCTTGCGGACGAATTTAAGAAAGATCAGGGGGTCAATCTTCGCGGTGATGTCTTAGCATTACAGCGACTAAAGGAAGCAGCAGAAAAAGCTAAAATCGAGCTATCCTCCAGTCAACAAACCGATGTGAATTTACCTTACATCACTGCTGATGCGTCAGGGCCTAAACATCTGAACGTTAAAATAACGCGTGCCAAACTCGAGAGTTTAGTGGAAGACTTAATCAACAGAACAATTGAGCCTTGTCGCGTCGCAATCAAAGATTCAGGCGTTAAAACGTCTGATATCGACGACATAATCCTTGTTGGCGGCATGACAAGAATGCCTAAAGTTCAAGAAACAGTTAAAGACTTCTTCAATAAAGAACCACGCAAAGACGTCAATCCCGATGAGGCTGTTGCGGTGGGTGCCGCAATCCAAGGTGGTGTTTTACGAGGGGATGTTAAGGATGTCTTATTGCTCGACGTAACACCGCTATCACTTGGAATCGAGACTTTAGGTGGCGTGATGACAAAGCTTATCCAAAAGAACACGACCATACCCACGAAAGCAAACCAAGCATTCTCTACAGCTGAGGACAATCAAACCGCTGTCACAATCCACGTCCTTCAAGGAGAACGTGAAATGTCGAAAGATAATAAGTCTTTAGGCCAATTTAATTTGACCGATATCCCAGCAGCCGGGCGGGGGATGCCTCAAATTGAGGTCAATTTCGATATTGATGCCAACGGCATATTACATGTCTCTGCCAAAGATAAAGCAACGGGAAAAGAAAATAAGATCACCATCAAAGCGAACTCCGGTCTATCCGATGAGGAAGTCGAAAAAATGGTGAAAGACGCAGAAGCTCATGCGGAAGAAGACCAGAAAGCCAGAGAATTAGTCGACGTCAGAAATCAGTGCGACTCTCTGATACACGGTGTTCGCAAAACACTCAACGAAAGTGCAGACAAGGTTTCAGAAGAGGAAAAAACAAAGATTGAGGAAGCAGCAAAGGATGCTGAAGAGGCATTGAAGAATGGCGATAAAGACGATATCGAAGCCAAATCGCAAGTGTTATCTGGGTTAGCTCAATCCTTAGCAGAAAAAATGTATGCGGATCAGGCTGAATCTCCAACTGGTGATGATCAAGGAGGCAACCAGGACAAAGATGGCGATGTTGTCGACGCGGAATTTGAAGAAGTTCAAGATGATAAGAAAACATCGTAACTGTAAATTTAACAGCATGCAGTAACCCAATGGTCGAGAAGATATTTATCTCGACCATTTTTGCTTTTTTAAAGACTACTCAGCACAAAATTTTATATGGCCAAACGAGATTATTACGAAATACTTGGAGCAAATCGGGAAGCAAATGATAGTGACCTCAAGAAGATCTATCGACGGCTTGCCATGAAATACCATCCCGATAAAAATCCAGACAACCCGAAAGCCGAGGAACAGTTTAAGGAAGTCAAAGAAGCCTATGAGGTCTTATCAGACCCTGAGAAGAGAGCGGCCTATGATCAATACGGTCACGCAGGTGTAGATGGGTCTGCTGGCATGGGTGGGGGGCAGGGCTTCGGAGGATTCTCCGACTCATTCGGTGATATTTTCGGGGACGTCTTTGGTGGTGGTCGCGGAGGCAGGCGCTCGAATGTTTATCGCGGATCAGACTTAAAATACAATCTTGAAGTTTCACTTGAAGAAGCTGCACGGGGTACAGAAACAAAAATTAGAATCCCTTCTTACAAGGAATGTAGTCCCTGTAAGGGGAACGGCGCAAAACCAGGAACATCGCCGACCACCTGCCCCACATGTCAAGGTCAAGGCCAGGTTCGAGTTACTCAGGGATTCTTTTCCATCGCTCAGACATGCCCCGATTGCCAAGGATCTGGGAAAGTCATTGGGACACCATGCGGTGATTGTGGTGGGCAAGGGCGAGTTAGAGACAATAAAACACTATCAGTGAAAATCCCTGCAGGAGTGGACCAGGGCGACCGCATACGGCTATCAGGTGAGGGTGAAGCGGGCGTTAACGGAGGACCTTCAGGGGATCTTTATGTGGTCATCAACACGCTGGCGCACGAAGTCTTCACGCGCGATGGGAATAATCTTCACTGCGAGATGCCGATCAGTTTTACTACCGCGGCTTTAGGGGGGGAAATTCAAGTTCCCACGCTTGATGGTTCTGCAAAAATAAAAATTCCATCTGAAGCGCAAACGGGTAAGACTTTTAGGCTCCGAGGCAAAGGCATCAAAGGAGTTCGCAGCAGCGGGTACGGCGACCTGATGTGTCACGTCTTTGTTGAAACTCCGGTCAACTTAACGGACAGGCAGAAGGAACTACTCGCTGATCTTGAGGAAATAAATCAATCCAACTCTCATTTACACAGCCCAAAAGCAAAATCATGGATGGAGAAAGTAAAAAGTTTTTTTGATGGTTAATGTCTTCGCCAAGTGGTTATTCCAGAAGCATCTTCTAGAATAACCCCAGCTTTTAGAAGGTGATCCCTTAATTCATCAGCCTCGTCAAAATTTTTGTTTTTTCGAGCCTCGTTTCTTTGCTTGATCATGGCGTCAATCTCAACGGTTGATATCTCCGCTCCAGCTCCAGCCTGAAGAAATTCAGATGGTTCACGCGCCAGGAGACCTAAAATTCCCGCCAAACCCTTCAAAAGGGCTGCGGTAACGACATTCCGTTCTCGATTCAAGTCACTCGCCAAGTCAAATAGCACTGACATGGCCTCAGGAGTATTGAGGTCATCATCTAGCGCCTCTCTAAATTTCTTAGCTCGATAATCGCCCCAATTAACCTCATGGGAGTCATAATCAAGAGTAATATCCTTCAAAGAGGTATAGAGCCGAGTCAAGCCCGACTTGGCATCATCCAAGTGGGTATCAGAATAATTTAATGGGCTTCGGTAATGCGCTCGAAGAATGAAAAATCGAATCACTTCTGCATCATACTTACTTAGTATCTCCCGAACGGTAAAAAAATTACCCAATGATTTAGACATTTTCTGATCGTCGACACGAACAAATCCGTTATGCATCCAGTAATTCACGAACTCGTGATCATGCGCTCCCTCCGACTGAGCAATTTCATTTTCATGATGGGGAAATTGAAGATCCTGCCCTCCACCATGAATATCGAAGTGCGCACCTAAATATCTCTCACTCATTGCTGAGCACTCAATGTGCCAACCTGGCCTCCCTTCACCCCAAGGAGAGATCCAAGATGGCTCTCCTGGTTTCGCTGCTTTCCAGAGCACAAAATCCATAGGATGCCTCTTATCGAGATTAACATCGACTCGTTCGCCCGCTCGAAGATCCTCTAGTGATTTCCCCGACAACCTCCCGTAGCCTTTAAATTTATTAACCGAATAATAAACATCCCCATTAGAACCCGCATATGCAAGTCCTTTTTCGAATAAACGCTCAATCAGCACTATCATACCTGGGATGTTATCCGAAGCTTTCGGTTCAAAATCCGGCAAAGAGACGCCAAGTGCGGCTGCATCATCATTCATAGCTCGAATATAACGCTGCGTCAAATCTAAGAAAGTCTCTTGGTTCTCATTCGCCCTATTAATGATCTTGTCATCGATATCAGTGATATTCCGAACGTAAACAACATCGTACCCCGATGAGCGAAGCCAACTTCGAACCATATCGAAAATAACCATGACCCGCGCATGACCCAAATGACAGAAGTCGTAAACCGTCATTCCGCAGACGTACATACGTACCGAGTTTTCTCTAATTGACTTAAAAACTTCTTTATTACGAGTCAGGGTATTATAAATTTTCAACATATTGCGTTATTAAGTAACGTACTAAAACTACAAAAAAATTCAATTAGGCTTATGCTAAGAGTCTACTTGATAGTTAGGTGAAGTATAGCAGAGGACCTCTTTTTAACTTCGAAAATTCCGCCAGATTGTGGCTCATATGGACTACACAACAATATTTCTGATATCGTTACATTGGCTACTTAATTAAACTCACAAGGTTTTAAAGTGTCCTACCAATTCAAGAATTTTACAACACACATTTACACCAAATTACAGAGAGAAATTAATGGCCACACAAGTAAAAGTAAAAACCTCAATGGGCGACATAGTCATTGAGCTAAATGAAGAAAAGGCACCAAAAACAGTAGAGAACTTTCTACACTACGTCGATTCCGGCTTCTACGACGCCACAATATTTCATCGAGTTATTGATGGTTTCATGATTCAAGGTGGCGGTATGGACTCGAACATGAAAGAAAAGGAGACTCGGGCCTCCATAGAAAATGAAGCAAGCAATGGCTTAAAGAATGACGCTTATACCCTTGCGATGGCTCGAACTAACGATGTTCACTCCGCCACCTCACAGTTCTTTATTAACGTATCAAATAACGATTTTCTTAACTTCTCTGCCGAAACGCCCCAAGGATACGGCTACTGTGTGTTTGCTAAGGTCGTGGAAGGAGAGCCAGTAGTCGATAAAATTAAAGCCGTCTCAACAGGCACCAGTGGATTTCATCAAGATGTGCCTAGTGAGACCGTCAGCATAGAAAATGTATCGCGGATCTGACGGAATGCGACACATCCTGCAAAAATAAATGAAGCCTGATATGAATTTTATATTCATTTCGGACTTACATTTATCGGCTTCAGCAACCGCAAAAACAAATATATTTTTGCGGTTGCTAGAAAGATGTTCAAGTCCGTCAAATCACTTGTTTATTCTTGGCGACTTATTCGACTATTGGGTTGGAGATGATGACATAAACAACCCTCTATTTTCGACTGTCTTACCAGCTCTGAGAAATATGACAGATGCAGGAGCCAGACTCAGCATAATGCGAGGAAACAGAGATTTTTTGATCGGTAAGCGATTAGCTCAAATGACACATGGAGACATACTTTCAGACCCGTACCTCATTGAAATTCATGGAGAGAAAATACTACTAAGTCACGGGGACCAATGGTGCACTGGTGATGCAGAATATCAGGCTATACGGTCAGTTGTTAGATCTGATCAATGGATTGATGATTTTTTACAGTTACCACTTAATGAGAGAAATAAGCGAGCAGCAAATTATCGAAAAGAAAGTGAAGCCTCTAAGGAAACCAAAAATGCTGACATCATGGATGTCTCAATGCAAGCCGTAGAGAAGGCATTCGAAACATACAATTGTCGCAGGATAATCCACGGACACACACACCGCCATGCCCATCATAAACAATTAGTTAATGGGCAAATTCTAGAAAGGTTTGTACTTGCAGATTGGGGCACGCAAGGACAAGCCTTAATAATTAATGAAAACGGCTACTCAGATCAATTCTTCGATTGAAGATGGTCTGCAGCCACTTTAATCAATAATCACATCCAAGTCTAAATCAGCCGTTGCCTGGAAAACTGACGAGAGCTTCTCATCGTTTCGCTCACCCTCGACAGAAGCTAGATACTCTGCCGATACGTCTCCCGTGACATACTCTCCCGTGAAACACGAAGTTTCAAACTGCGTAATTTTAGGATTAAACGAGGCGCAACCGGCGATCAAGTCTTCAACAGTTTGATAAATAATGCGGTCAACTCCGATTTCAGCCGCTATAGCCTGCTCGTCACGACCATGCGCTAACAACTCCTTTGAGCTTGGCATATCAATACCGTAAACATTAGGAAAGCGAACTGGGGGAGCGGCTGATGCGAAGTAGACCTGAGTTGCGCCAGCATCTCTCGCCATTTGCACAATTTCTCGACTGGTAGTCCCCCGCACGATAGAGTCGTCGACAAGCAGTACATTTTTACCTTCAAATTCAGACCCGATAGCGTTAAGTTTTTGTCGGACAGATTTTTCTCTAACTTCTCTGCCAGGCATGATGAAAGTGCGACCAATATAACGATTTTTTATGAACCCCTCTCGGTAAGGCACACCAATCCCATCAGCAATTTCCATCGCTGATGGTCGGCTGGACTCCGGAATCGGGATTACGACATCTATTTTCAAGTCGGAATATTCAGATTTTATCTTTTTCGCGAGTGTCTCTCCCATCCTCATCCTGGTCTCGTGTACTGAAATACCATCCATAACTGAGTCAGGTCTGGCCAGGTAGACATATTCAAAAATGCAAGGGTATCGTTGCGGATTTGCGGCGCACTGTTGCTCACTAACCACACCATCATTTGAAATGAATATCGCCTCACCAGGCTCTAAATCTCTGACATACTTAAAACCGAGTGTATCTAATGCTACAGTTTCCGAGGCAACCAGATATTCTTGCTCTGAGCCTTCTTGTCTCACGCCATAAACAAGCGGTCTAATCCCGAACGGGTCACGAAAGGCAAGTAGCCCGTAGCCTGAAATCATAGCAACGACGGCATATGCACCTTTCACTCGCTTATGAACACCTTTCACGGCCTCAAAAATAGCTTCGGTAGTTAAGTTAACGCCAACGCTGGATTTCTGTAATTCATGAGCAAATACATTTAGTAAAACTTCCGAATCGGAGTTCGTATTGACGTGCCTGAGGTCTTGTCGGAAGAGCTCAACCTTCAATTTCTGAGAGTTGGTTAAATTTCCATTGTGGCCTAGGACGATACCAAACGGAGAGTTTACATACATGGGCTGCGCTTCGTCAGAGGCGTTTGCAGATCCAGCAGTAGGGTACCGACAATGTCCAATACCCGCATTCCCGATCAATAGCCGCATATTTCGAGTTCTAAATACATCCCGGACTAATCCACCTCCCTTGTGCATATGGAAATTAGGTCCGTCTGCCGTCACAATGCCCGCCGCATCTTGACCTCGATGTTGGAGTACCTGCAACCCATCGTAGAGCAGTTGGTTAACTGGTGACTTCGCTACCACTCCAAGCAAACCGCACATCAAATATCTCCCCGAGTTAATTACGACACGATTATATACGCCCCGCCCATCACTTTGGTGAGATATCCCACTCAAGTTCAGGCATTTTTAGTTGTAGAAATGAAGCAACTACCTCCAAGGGGAATCGGAATTGGGCGTCCTGCCACTCGGGCTTACGAGAAAACTCCGTCGAACTGAAAATTATTACTGCCAGCGCAGAGATTAAAACGCCTCGCACCAGACCAAACACCCCCCCTAACGCACGGTCCATTCCCGTAAGCGCCGAAGCCTTCACCAAACTGGAAAGCTTAACCGTAACAAAATGGAATAAAAACAACGTCAAGATTAAAATTGCCACAAAAATAACTATTAACCTAAGCTTGGGACTGATAATCATTTGATCAAATAATCCCGCAATAGGAACAACAGAAAATTTAGATATCCATAATGCTAAAAACCAGGTTAACAGCGAAAAAACCTCTCGCGTAAAGCCACGAAAAAGACCATAAATTGTCGAAGCAAGTAAAATGGCGATGAATCCATAATCAAACCAATTGAGGTTTAGTTCCATACCTAGATGTAAGCCTATGGTTGAGTTCGGGTAATTTTAGCGTCACCGTACGTGAGCTTCCCAGATTCCAAACGTTCTAGGGTTCTCTGTGCTTGATCCCTAGATGAGAACACGCCAACTGACACGCGAGTCATAGATCCATTTGAACCTTTAACACCTTCTAATATTACCGAAAATCCATTTTCCTCAAGCTTTTTCGCAAGACTCTGGGCACCGCTGTTTTTGGAAAATGCGCCTAACTGTATGACATACTGGGAGTCTGCCTCATCATTTACTTGCGATGAACTTGAATTTTTTGAGTTAGCACCGACCACCGCTGAGGGAACAGAGTTCGCAAGGTCTATTGGTCGGCCTTCTAGATCAGGAACCGAATTTTGGCCCAAATCTTTAACTCCCGTCGAACTTACTGACCTTGATGTGGAAATTATATTTATTTCAACATCTTCAGAAATTTTTCTGGGCTCATTATCCAACAATAATGGAACTAGCGTGACCACAAGAAGAACCAACACAATGGCTCCAATCAGTCTCCGTCTCGCTCGCTTCTTGAGCTCCAGTTCGTCCGTGTCTTCTCCTACCAGCATAATCCGTCTTTAGTATCTTCTTTTAGCTTCTATTATGTACTAAGCTGGAAACAAATGGGTGATTTAACGCAGTCGACACAGTCAAAAAAGAGCCGCAAATCACAATTCTGTCTTCCGAGCCACTGATCTCGAGTAGCTTGTTCATAGCCTTATCTACTGAACTCCACGATGTTACTTTATCGCTATCTAGGCTTATAATCGCCTGAGCTACTACCAAGTCCGGGTCAGCAGGCCGATCACCCTCCAGCGCGCAAACAAATAACTGATCGGCAACTGAAGCTAACAAGGTCATCATTTCAACATATTGCTTATCTGCCATCACACCAAAAATGACTCTTGTCTTACCCTTAAAGGCCGCACGCCTCAACTCCCTAATCAGACTAGTCACAGAAGCTACGTTATGCGCCACATCCAACACGACCAATGGGCGTGATGGGAGCACTTGAAACCGCCCCAATCTTTCCGCCGTCAACAGCCCATCTCGAATTGCGGCAACATCAATGGGCAGTAGATTTTTCAGCAGAGTGACCGCTTGAATGGATACGCTTGCATTCACTAGTTGATGTTCTCCCTGCATCAGCGGAAAGGCTAAATTCATCCGAGATGCGCCTGCAGACCAAAATTTCCAACTGGAAGTATCTCTTACAAAACCAAAATCTCTGGCAATTAACTGCAGCTCCGCCCCCATCGCGGCGGCTGCATCTAAGATCGATTGAGGCGGATCTTCATCTCCACATATTGCGTGTGCGCCACCACCTCGAAAAATTGCAGCTTTCTCAGCACCAATCTTCTCTCTGGTCTCGCCTAAATACTCCATATGATCGAGCCCCACGTTCGTCACAATGGCACAATCAGGATCCAAAACGTTCGCCGCATCCCAACGTCCTCCAAGACCGACTTCTAAAATAATTAAATCAGCATCCTGTTTCAGAAAGACATCCAGAGCCGCAAGGAATGAAAATTCAAAATATGTGAGGCTGACATCATTTCTCGCACAGTCAATTATCTCAAAAGAAGAAATAATGGTGTCATCATCAACCTCCGCATTAGCCAATCTTATTCTTTCGTTGTAACGCAATAGATGTGGAGAGGCAAACACACCTGTCCGGTAGCCAGCTTTCGTATAGATCGCCTCCAGCATTGCGCACGTAGACCCCTTTCCGTTAGTGCCTCCAACAGTAATGACAGGGCATTGCGGACGAAGAGACATATCTTGGATAACTTTTCGGAGTCGACCCAGACTTAGATCGATCTCTTTATGGTGAGTCGAATTGATACGACACAACCATTCTGTAAGCGACTTGTTCAAGACCTATGAAATATACAAGTAATAGAAATATAAATGACTACGAATGTTCTGACGTTCGAATACGCATAAACAATGACAGAAGGTTGCCTAACCGATCCTTCATTTCTCGGCGATCAATGATCATATCTATCGCACCATGTGCCAATAAAAACTCCGCACGCTGAAACCCATCTGGTAAGGTCTGCCTTACGGTTTGCTCGATCACTCGAGGCCCAGCAAAGCCAATCAAAGCCCCAGGCTCAGCGATAACAACATCACCCACCATAGCGAAACTAGCTGATACACCACCCATTGTAGGATCCGTCAAGACAGATATGAATGGCAAGCCTTGAGCAGACAGCTGTGAGATCGCTGCCGTGGTTTTCACCATTTGCATCAGAGACGTCAACCCTTCCTGCATACGTGCGCCGCCACTTGCCGAGAAGCAAACAAAAGGAATTTTTTTCGCGCAACTGCGCCGCACACCAGCCGCAAAACGCTCTCCAACTACAGACCCCATTGAGCCACCTAAAAATGAAAATTCAAATGCCGCACAAACTGCAGTAATACCTTTGATGGTTCCTTGCTCGACAACAAGAGCATCCGATTCGGATGTTGATTTTTGAGCCGCAACGATTCGGTCTTTATATTTTTTACTATCGACAAACTTTAAAAAATCTACAGGTTTTGCATTCTGCCCAACCTCGATACGCTTACCTTCATCAAAAATTGAATCGAGTCTTTGCCTCGCATTCAGTCGACCATGATGTGAGCATTTGGGGCATACCTGAAGACTTTTTTTTAATTCGGCTTGATAGAGAACCGTCTCGCAAGTAGGGCACTTGCTCCACAACCCCTCTGGAACCACCTTACGAGAAATCTTAGAAGTATCAAGCGTATTAAATTTCGGCGGTAATAGTTTTTGTAACCAACTCATTTTTTATCAATAGCAATACGAATAGAACGAATAAAATTTTCAACGTTAGTTACAACATCATTGAGATTGGATTTCTCAATTTCCTCCACCAACCGGCTTCCTATCACCACGGCATCCGACACCTGCGCTACCGCACCGGCCGTTTCGCCATCTCGTATCCCAAAACCCACACCAACTGGAACCTGTACATGCTTCTTTATTTCCTTAACTCGCAAAGAGACATCATTTAAGTCTAAGTGGCCCGCTCCAGTAACCCCCTTGAGTGAAACATAGTAAACATAGCCAGTCGCCAAGCGTGCCACATCCACAATTCTTGACTCAAGAGTGGTTGGCGCCAACAGAAAAATAGAATCAATCTGCTTCTCTTTCAGTGCGACGTTTAAGGAACCACTCTCCTCTGGAGGATAATCAACTACAAGAACGCCATCAACACCCACTTCAGCTGCTCGACCTACAAATAGTTCAACACCAAGCGCTTCTATTGGGTTTGCATAGCCCATCAATACGATCGGTGTGTCTTGATTTATCTCGCGAAACCTGTGAACCAAATCAAGCACCTTACTTAAACTTGCGCCGCCCGCTAGGGCGCGCTCACTTGCCCTTTGAATAGTTGGGCCATCAGCAATTGGATCTGAAAAAGGTATTCCCAATTCGATGATATCCGAGCCACTGCGCACCAAAGCAGACATCAAACTCAGAGTTGTTTCTAAATCAGGATCTCCTGCTGTTATAAAGGGGATAAGGGCTTTGCGCCCACTCACAGATAACTCTTGGAATTTTTTGGTAATTCGTGACATAGGTGAAATAGAAAACTCAATAATAAGCTAGTTAAAAATCCGAATCCGTGTGTGGTTACAAACTCATATTTGAAGCTGTCGCAACCGTTTCCATGTCTTTATCACCCCGGCCGGAAAGATTAACCAGTAGCACTTGTTCTCGGCTCATCTCAGGAGCTATTTTCATGGCATGAGCTACCGCATGGGCAGTTTCCAGTGCTGGCATGATGCCCTCAGTCTTCGTCAACTTATGGAACGCCTCTAGCGCCTCATCATCATTAGCAGAAACATATTCGGCTCGCCCTATGTCCTTCAGCCAAGAATGCTCTGGCCCAACACCTGGGTAGTCTAATCCTGCAGAAATAGAATGCGTTTCGATAATCTGACCATTATCATCTTGCATCAGATACGTACGGTTGCCATGTAAAACCCCAGGCGTGCCCGACGCAAGTGGCGCCGCATGTTTTCCCGTATGAATGCCTGATCCGCCCGCCTCTACGCCAATAAGACGAACATCTAGGTCTTTAATATACGGATAAAAAACACCTAACGCGTTAGACCCCCCCCCAACGCAAGCAATGACCGCATCCGGCTGGCGACCAATCATTTCTGGCATTTGGGTTTTCAACTCTTCTCCGACCACTGAATTAAAATCACGCACAATCATAGGATAAGGATGCGGTCCTGCGACCGTGCCAATAATATAAAAGGTATCCTCTACATTGGTTACCCAATCCCGCATGGCTTCGTTAAGCGCATCCTTAAGCGTCTTCGAACCGCTTTCTACAGGAACAACCTCTGCCCCAAGCAAACGCATTCGATATACATTGCTCGCTTGACGTTTGATATCTTCCGACCCCATGTATACGACACAATCCATTCCATATCGAGCCGCAACTGTCGCGGATGCCACTCCATGCTGTCCCGCACCGGTTTCAGCGATGATGCGCTTTTTACCCATATGACGCGCCAACAACGCCTGACCGACCGTGTTGTTGACCTTGTGAGCACCAGTATGATTCAGATCTTCCCGCTTGAACCATATCTGCGCACCTCCGAGCATCTCAGATAAACGCTTAGCATAATAAACTGGACTGGGCCGTCCCACAAAGTGTTTCAAATCATTATGAAACTCCTCCATGAAACTTGGAGTGTTCTTCAACTTTTCATAATTATTTTTTAAATCCTCGAGTGCATGTATCAAAGTCTCAGGAACAAACACGCCACCATAAGGGCCAAAATGGCCCTTATCATCAGGGAAATTATAATTTTGTAATTCTTCGTGCATCTGCATTTTTTACCTCATTAACAAAGTCTCGCACGAGTGCAAGTTCCTTTAAACCTTTTCGTATGCCTTCTACCCCAGAGCTCACATCAACTGCCCAAGGCTGAACACCGTTAATTGCTGCCGCCACGTTATTAGGCTTCAACCCTCCCGCCAAAACAATTGGGACTTCCAATTCAGAAGGTATTAGATCCCAGTCAAACGTTTCACCGGTGCCCCCTCGTGCTCCTTGCGAATAAGCATCCAACAACAGTCCTGACGCGTCAACATACATATTACTGTATTTTATCAAATCAACGTCATTAGTAACGCGAACAGCTTTTATATATGGCTTACGAAATCCAGAACAAAAATCTGGCTCCTCATCTCCATGAAACTGTAGTAAATTCAAATCTACCGACTGCAAGGTCTGCAACACCTGATCTCGAGTAGGATTCACAAAGAGTCCAACTGACGAAATAAATGGGGGCAATTGCGTGACTATTTTTCGAGCAACTTCGAGATCAACGTTTCGAGGACTTTCGGAATAAAACACCAACCCAATCGCGTCAACACCAACGCTAGCTACACCAAGAGCGTTCTCTACCGAGGTTAAACCACAAATCTTGATCCCAGTAATGTCATTATTAATCATCATAAATAAACTTTAAATAAAGGAAGCAATATCAACGGCACAGCCAGATAACATTTTGGGGGGCGGAAGACCCCACTGAGAATCATAGTTAACTGATACCAAGTATAGTCCATTGGGACTAAATGTTGGTGCCGCAACGCTGCGAGCTCTCGAGTTGAGCACCTCTTCCATCCAGCTGACTGGCTGCTTCCCTGCTCCAATATAAACTAGCGTGCCAATAATGTTACGCACCATGTGATGCAGAAAAGCATTTGCTGTGATGTCGACAATAGTGATATCTCCAAATGAGCGAACGGAGAGGCCCTCAATAGTCCTAACCGGACTCTTAGCCTGACATTCAGATGACCGAAATGCCGAAAAATCGTGCTTGCCGATCAACGTCGATGCCGCCAGACTCATCGCATGAACATCTAATTTCTTGTGATACCAACCGACCTTCTTCGTAAGCAATGCGGGGCGCTGCTCCCTATTCAATAAAAAATAACGGTAAGTTCGTCGCACAGCCGAGAACCGAGCGTGGAAATCTGTAGTCACCTCTGCAACCCAAAGTGCCGCGATATCATCCGATATTAGTGCGTTTAATCCACGCACCCAAGCCCCGTTAGGCCGGGCAACCTCGGTATCAAAGTGGATGATCTGATATGTCGCGTGAACTCCTGCATCGGTACGTCCAGCGCAAAAAACACGAATCGGCGTTGCAGCAATCTGGCTCAAGCCTTTTTCGATTTCTCCTTGGATCGTGAGTGCTTCAGGTTGTATTTGCCAACCAGAAAAAGATGAACCATCGTACTCAATACCTAAAGCTAATCTCACAATGACCTCTTCAAAAATCTTTAGGACTTTGCCTAGGAAACTCTAAATTAAAAAGACTGCTAAGCCGGAGTCAAGTCTGCCGGTAGAGTTATGACTCTCGAATGAATTAGGACTTCGATGGCGGCGGATCCCCGAGATTTAAATCAATCGATGACAGATCAAATGGCTTAGTCAACGGCTGCTCTTTACTAGCAAATTTACCATCGGCATACCGCTCATCACTTGGATTAATCAAATAGCCAAGTGCCACTAACCTCTCCCAGTAAGCACCCGTTTTATTAGTAATTTTAGAAACAACGTGCGCAATCTCATCAAATAAGACCAAATTTTTCTGTCCCGAATAAACCTCTGCCAGTTTAAGCAACACATCGAGTCTCTCAGGCTCAAGTACCAAAACCTCCTTCAGTATTTTTTCTGCCTGAGGGTAACGGCCATAAGCAAGAAAAATATCAGCATCTTCAATAGGGTCCTGGTTACGAAGTGCACTACTGCCCACATCATCGACACGCATCTCGCCAGCAGTAACGATAGATGGATTCACACCATCCGCCACCGCGCTATCCAACTGGTGCTTATCTTGGCGCACGTCATCCTCACTATCCATCCGATTTAAACGTTTGGAAACCCATAAACCAATGATAAGTAGGAGTGCGACTGGGATAAAAAGGTATAAAGGCTGAGCTAAAATCATTTGAATTAGCTTAGCCTGCCAGGCTAGTCCGGTTTCTCGGGTAACAGGAGCTTCCTGCACTGAGATCGCCTCAGGAGGGTCCGCAACATCGAGCCCTGAGAGCCCTGTCTGTCGTTTTTGGGTCAACAATTTAAGGTTAGCAATTATTTTTTCAAGATCATCCGCTCG
The DNA here is from genome assembly GCA_913057675.1 of uncultured Pseudomonadota bacterium. Classification (GTDB taxonomy): domain Bacteria; phylum Pseudomonadota; class Gammaproteobacteria; order Burkholderiales; family Eutrophovitaceae; genus Eutrophovita. The sequence continues at coordinate 30,033 of CAJXOL010000001.1, forward strand.
TCTATTTTGTTCTTCTAATGCCTTCTCTGTAGCAAGCAGCCGCTCTTGCAATTCCGCCAGTGCCGAAGTGTCAGGATCATTGCCTTTGGAAATTTTAACCACATGGGAACTCTGAGAACTGTCATCAATGCTGACTCGATCGGCAGCAGCCCCAACACGACCCGAATCCGCTTGGCCTGATTGATTGACGATACTTTGCCCCTGATCGGCAGCTTGAGCGGCAAGATTATCTCGGTAAGTACGCCAGTCCGCCATTTGTATTCGGATCTCGTTGCGCGCCTCCGAAGGAGAAATGGTTTGCAATTCATTATCAGCCGGAATCCGAATCACATTTCCCGCTCGGAGACGGTTCATGTTATCGGCTACAAATGCCTCTCTGTTTTTTCGAAAAATACCGACTAACATTTGCTCAAGTGAAAACCCAGATAGCCCCTCTTGCTGAGCAATTTTTGTCAATGTATCACCCGAGCGCACGACAATCTGCCGCACAGCTTTAGGCTCGGACAGGGCGGCAACTACTTCTTCTGTCGGAGTGTCTTCTTCTGAGTCAACGAATTTAGGCAGACTCTCTGCACTCATTGATAATGAATCAACTTCATACCGCACAGAATCACTGGCATCGCCTGCTATCTCAGATTGGTTTGCAACAACTTCAGGTCTAATGTCCGAGGACTTAGGACCGTCGATGAAGGAGGTCTCCTCCAACGGGGGAAGAGAGCGACGTTCCCCAACAAGCAATGGGGGATCAATAAACGCGACATAAGTGCGACTTACTTTTTCTCCTGAACTAACCAGATCAACTTGCAAATCAATAACTACTTCGTTAACAACATCTTCCGTTGACAAATAAACTATTGCGCCTTTGGTGGTGTTTTCGAAGCGCAAATTAATTCTCGAAATCAAATCATTGTAAATAAGGCCCAGCACGTCATAGGACGACGGCGATGCCATTGAGACGGTAACAGACTGAGCATCCAGCTCTGCGGCGTCATAGATCACAATAGATGCCTTTAATGGCTCGCCAAGAGCTGAGTCGACCGATAAAGGGCCCATGCGAACCGCATGAGCCGTTAGGCCCGTAAGAACAAGGGCCAAAGCTACAATTACTCGGGTAACATACGTGATCTTTTTAAACAAGTTTACTAACCCCTCTAGTCGTTTCATGCCCTTACCAACTTCAGAATAGCATGCCGAGTTTTTGATCTCTATTCCTCTCGATCAATCAAAATACGCAGCATTCGTCTCAGAGGCTCAGCAGCCCCCCAAAGCAATTGGTCACCCACAGTGAACGCTGAATATACGTTATCAGCAAGACTTAGTTTTCTAATTCGTCCAATTGGGACATTTAGAGTCCGGGTAACATTGGTCGGCGAAAGCATAGAAATTGTGGATGCTTTTTCATTTGGGACCACGGACACCCAATCGTTAGCTTGGTTTAAAATATTTTCCACCTCAGACTCCGAAACCGATTTAGAGAGCTTAAAAGTCAAGGCTTGGCTATGACACCTCATTGCTCCCACTCTGACACAAATTCCCTCAATGGCAATTGGATTTTCTTCTCTACGTAGTATTTTGTTAGTCTCCGCTTGAGCCTTCCACTCCTCTTTGCTCTGTCCATTGCCCATGTCAGAATCTATCCATGGGATAAGGCTTCCAGCTAGAGGGGCGCCAAAGTGCTCAGTCGGAAAATCATGAGCCCTCATACGATCAAGCACGAGCGCATCAATGTTCAAAATTTGCCCTGAAGACAAGGTCAACTCATTTTCAGCAGCATCGTAAATTGAACCCATCTGCTGTATTAATTCACGCATATTTTGAGCTCCCGCACCTGAAGCAGCCTGATACGTCATCGTAGAAATCCAGTCAATCAATCCTTCTTGGAACAACCCGTGCATTGCAAGCATCATGAGACTCGTCGTGCAATTACCACCAATAAAATCCTTTTTACCGCTACCTAATGCAACGTCGATATCACTGCCATTAATCGGATCCAGAATAATTACAGCGTCTGAAGTCATGCGAAGCGTCGATGCCGCATCTATCCAATAACCCGACCACCCTGATTCTCGCAGGGGTCCATGCACCCGCTTCGTGTAATCACCGCCCTGGCAGGAAATAATGACGTCCATCTCTGACAACTGATTCAGATTGTTCGCATCATATAAAACAACCTCTGCGCGTCCCATCGGAACGGCTGACTGACCCGCCTGAGATGTACTGAAAAATGACGGGGTTATCTCATCAAAATCCTTCTCAGCGCTCATACGTTGCATGAGTACAGAGCCCACCATTCCTCTCCAACCAACCAATCCTACTTGCATTTTCATCAACCCTTAATCAGATACTACATCGCTCGAATAACCGCATCACCCATCTCACGCGTGCCCACACGTTGAGCGCCCTCTTGGAAGATATCTGCTGTCCTGAAACCTTGAGCAAGAACAGACTTTACAGCCGACTCAACACGCGTAGACGCTTCGATTTCGTTAAAGGTGTATTTCAACATCATCGACACCGATAAGATCGTTGCTAACGGATTGGCGACATTCCTGCCCGAGATGTCCGGCGCAGACCCATGGATAGGTTCGAATAACCCTTTACGATTAACATCCATTGACGCTGAAGGAAGCATCCCTATTGACCCAGTTAGCATTGACGCCTCATCGGATAAAATATCGCCAAAAATGTTTCCAGTTAAAATCACATCAAATTGCTTAGGCTCTCGGACTAATTGCATTGCCGCATTGTCCACATACATGTGGCTCAATTCAACAGACGGATACTCTGCAGCAATTTTCGTAACAACTTCTCTCCAAAGAATACTCGTGTCCAAGACATTCGCTTTATCCACCGAACACAACTTACGACTGCGTTTCTCAGCTATCTCAAAAGCTACCCGAGCAATCCTCTCGATCTCAGATACCGAGTACTTCATCGTATCGAATCCCTCTTCCTCACCGGACTCGGTTTGGCGTCGACCGCGCGGTTGCCCAAAGTATATATCCCCCGTCAACTCGCGCAAAATCATAAGGTCGAGGCCCTCGACCAATTCATACTTTAAGCTGGAAGCTGTGGCCAATTCAGGATAGACCACTGCGGGACGAAGATTGGCAAACAAACCCAACTCTTTACGGATACGCAACAACCCCTGCTCAGGTCTCATTGCACGAGGCAGCACATCGTATTTAGGCCCGCCAACCGCTCCAAGAAGCACTGCATCCGCCTCCCTAGCCAAGGCAACAGTTCCCTCCGGCAAAGGATCTCCAGCCTCATCGTATCCAGCGCCACCAATGGCTCCCGCCTCATACTCAATAGCCATACCGTCAGTCTTCAATACGTCGAGTACGCGCAACGCTTGATCAATTATCTCAGGACCAATCCCATCCCCTGGAAGCACTGCTATCTTCATGCATATCCCCAAATTTTTTTTAGTAAGTTAAAGCATCAATAGATTTTTTTGCCCATTGACTCAGTAGGAACTTTCAAGCTTAGTTAAATAACCACGGTTGATTTAATTGATGCTGGGCTTCAAATTGTTTAATTTCATCAACGTGCTGCAACGTTAGGCCAATGTCGTCTAACCCATTTAATAGGCAATGCTTACGAAATGGATCAATGTCGAAATTAAAGCTTTTGCTTTCGTCCATCGTTGCTACTCGCTGATTTTCTAAATCAACCGTTACCTTAAACCCAGCAAAACCAAACACACTGTGAAACAAGGTGTCCACCTCAGCCTCTGAAAGCACAATAGGCAGGAGCCCATTTTTTAATGAATTATTAAAAAATATTTCACCAAAACTAGGAGCAATGACAGCCTTAAACCCATAATCCGTTAACGCCCATGGCGCATGTTCTCGCGAAGAGCCACAACCAAAATTCTTTCGTCCGATTAAAATAGATGCTCCCTGATATCGGGGTTCATTCAAAATGAAATCGGGATTGGGCCGTCTTTTTGCCAGCGGGACTCCAGGTTGACCAACATCCAAGAATCTCCAAGCATCAAACAAATTTACACCAAAACCAGAACGTTTGATCGACTTAAGAAACTGTTTTGGAATAATAGCGTCCGTGTCGACGTTGGCACGATCTAGGGGGGCAACGAGTCCTTCGTAAGAGGTAAATTTTTCCATGGCTTACTCTGTTCAGTTATTAAACGTTAAATATTTATGTGCTCATGATGCTACGCACATCGACAAAAGCACCGGCTATTGCTGCACTCGCAGCCATAGCCGGACTCACGAGATGAGTCCGTCCGCCTGCGCCTTGGCGGCCTTCAAAGTTGCGATTAGATGTCGAGGCGCATCTTTCCCCTGACTCAAGTCGATCATTATTCATCGCAAGACACATGGAACAACCCGGCTGTCGCCATTCAAATCCAGCAGCAATAAAAATCTTATCTAATCCCTCCTTTTCTGCTTGCGCCTTAACAAGACCAGAACCTGGCACGACCATAGCCAACTGAATATTTGACGCGACACACTTTCCTGCAACCACCTTTGCAGCAATCCGAAGATCCTCAATACGCGAATTGGTACAAGAGCCAATAAAAATTTTATCAACACGGATATCTGTGATCCGGGTGTTCGGTTCTAATCCCATATACTTGAGCGCACGCTCAATACCTTCTCGCTTTTCTGCATCTTTTTCTTGATCAGGGTCTGGAACACGACCATTAACATCCAGCACCATCTCAGGAGAGGTCCCCCATGTAACTTGCGGAATAAGCGCGCTACCGTCTAATGTAACAACCAAGTCAAACCCTGCACCTGGGTCAGATCTCAAAGTTCTCCAGTAAGTCACAGCTCGGTCCCAAAGATCACCAGTTGGCGCAAAAGTACGGCCCCGAAGATAATCGATCGTGATTTGGTCAACAGCTATCATTCCGGCTCGCGCCCCCGCCTCAATCGCCATATTGCACAAAGTCATCCGGCCCTCAACGGTTAACGATTCGATCGCGGGGCCGGCAAACTCAATTGCATAGCCCGTCCCACCCGCAGTGCCAATTTTTCCAATGAGAGCAAGGGCAAGGTCCTTTGCACTAACTCCGGCATCAAGACTTCCCTCTACTCTAACCAGCATATTCTTCATCTTCTTTTGAACCAGACACTGACTAGCGAGTACGTGCTCTACTTCAGACGTACCAATTCCGTGCGCCAAACAGGCTAACGCGCCATGCGTACTCGTATGAGAGTCTCCACAAACAACCGTCATTCCTGGCAAAGTTGCGCCCTGCTCCGGCCCTATGACGTGAACGATACCCTGCCTTGGATCAAGAAAAGGGAAATAAGCCTTAGATCCGTATTCCTTGATATTCTGATCAAGCGTATCAACTTGAAGCTTAGAAACAGGATCTTCTATGCCCTTATCCCAATCAGTAGTCGGCGTATTGTGGTCTGCAGTAGCGACTATTGAATCAACGCGCCAAGGACGACGTTTGGCAAGCTTCAATCCTTCATACGCCTGCGGACTAGTCACCTCGTGTACCAAATGTCTGTCAATATAAATGAGAGCCGTACTGCCGTCGTCCTCAGTTCTAACGACGTGACTTTCCCAAAGTTTGTCATACAAGGTTTTCAACATACGGTTATACCTATTGGCTAACTTATCAAGACTCAAAGATGAGATTATGACACACAGATTGAGTCAAATCATAAGCCCTTAGGGGCCTAATCATCAAATCTATTACGAAGCCAGAGTATCAAAATAACTCCCAATAGGCTTGTAAGCGCAGACATAGCAAAGGTCGCCGCGCCGCCCCAAGTTTCCCACACAATGCCAGAAACAAGCGTTCCTGATGCGCCTCCGGCACCAAAACCAACACTTGAGTAAAGCGCTTGACCTCTTGCTCTATACGCTCCTGTAAAAAACTTGTTCGTGGCTGCAATGCCAGCGACGTGAAACATACCAAAAGTAATGGCATGCATGATTTGTGCTATGGCGAGCAATACTAGGCTATCGTGTCCAACATAAACGAGAAAGAATCTACAAACTGCAACAAAAAAACAAAACAAGAAAAAGTCATTGATACTAAATCTTTTGAAAAGACGGGGCATCCATAAGAAAATAAAAATTTCGGCAATAACTGCGATCGCCCATAGCCAGCCAACTGTCGATTTACTATGGCCCAGATCAACAACAAAAATGGAAAAGAATGCGTTGTATGCCCCGTGAGCGAATTGCATAATAAAAAAACAAGCCATTAACGCAATGATCCGTTGATCCTTCAACAAATTAATGGGTTGCGCTACCTCATCGGCACGCGCTGATAGCGCGTGGTCGCGCGGAAGCATCAAAATAGCACCCAAGATAATCACCAGCATGACGCAAATAATCCAGTCCAAATAAAGGATGTCTAACCATTCAAAGAGGTAACCTCCACTGACCACCACCAAAATAAACCCTATCGAGCCCCAAACACGAACCTGCCCATAGGTCGATATTTCTTCTCCCAAAGCCTCCACACAGAGAGCCTCAGCAATGGGAAGAATTCCTGACCAAAGAAGACCCCAAATAATTAATACGCCTGCGACTGAAAAAAATGATCCTTTCGCAATCATGAATGCGAAAAGTGCTGGGCTAATAAGCGCAAGAATCCTAAGGAGTTTATATTTATGCCCCCAATGATCCGCTAACCAGGCCCAAAAGAAGGGGACGAGAATTCTTAAGGTAGGACTGATACCCAATAAGACGGCGATTTCAAGAGGGGCAAAACCTCGCTTTTGAAGATACAAAGAAAAGAAGGGCGCAAAGGCACCTACAAAGGCAAAGTACCAAAAGTAAAAATTTGATAAACGACCAAACAAAGATGTCATAGGCAATCAAGCACCGTCAAGCATCCCTAGTGCGCAGAGTTGATAAGTCGAACCGAAAGGCTCAGAACCAAATCTTTAAACGTCAATCAACTGCACGGTTTTGGATAGCTATTTTTGGCGTGGTAGTTTTGACATCTGCATTTTGACCTCGATGCCGTAACGCATGATCAATAAGAACCAGAGCAACCATAGCCTCTGCAATGGGCGTTGCCCTAATCCCCACACACGGGTCATGTCGCCCGTAAGTATTCACAGTAACCGAAGACCCTTCTTTATCAATCGATTGACGATCTAGACGAATACTCGACGTGGGCTTTATCGCAATTCTAGTGACCACGTCCTGACCAGTTGATATTCCGCCAAGCACACCCCCTGAATGATTACTTAAAAACCCGCCGGGGCTCATCTGATCACTGTGAGTCGTACCTGATTGAACTACAGACTCAAACCCATCACCAATCTCAACTCCCTTTACCGCATTGATTCCCATTAGAGCTCCAGCAAGATCCGCATCAAGTTTATTAAAAACCGGTTCGCCCCAGCCGACTGGCACACCACTCGCCACCACAGTTATCTTCGCACCACAAGAATCACCGGATTTCCTCAATTGGTCCATGTATTGTTCGAGTTCGGGCACAATTGCTGGATCAGGTGAAAAAAATGGATTTTGATCAACGCTATCCCACGTCTTAAAATCAATTTTGACTGAGCCAATTTGAGACATGCATCCCCGCACCTCTACTTGATAACGTTCTCGTAGCCATTTTTTCGCAATTGCACCAGCCGCCACTCTAGCTGCGGTCTCCCGAGCTGACGACCGCCCACCGCCTCTGAAATCACGTTCCCCATATTTTTGCCAGTATGTGTAGTCAGCATGCCCAGGACGAAACTGCTCAGCTATATTGCCGTAATCCTTCGATCGCTGGTCAATGTTACGGATAAGAAGTGCTATAGGAACTCCAGTTGTGCGGCCTTCAAAAACTCCAGACAAAATCTCAACCGTATCAGGCTCTCTTCTTTGCGTGACATGACGCGAAGTACCAGGTCTTCTTCGATCCAGCTCTTTTTGTATGTCTTCCTCACAAATGCTCAAGCCAGGCGGACACCCATCGACTACGCATCCAATAGCGGGGCCATGACTCTCTCCAAAAGAAGTCACGCAGAAAAATGTTCCTAGTGTGTTACCAGCCATGATCAGATCAACACAATTATCAATGAATAAATAAAAACAAAATTCAGTTTAACACACCACCCGCCTCCGAATGATCAGGAAAATGAGTGCTGGCTTGGAAATTAGTTGATAAACTTATGCGTCTAAACATTAAGTGGCTAAAACCCAATAACGAGGAATATCGATGCGATCATACCTTGACCTCATGAAACACATTCGTGATAACGGGACTCCCAAAGGGGACCGAACCGGAACCGGAACATTAAGTGTGTTTGGGGCCCAATTACGCTTCGACCTCAATGAAGGCTTTCCGCTACTGACCACGAAAAAGGTTCACTTAAAATCGATCATCCACGAATTACTGTGGTTCCTAAGTGGTGACACCAACACCAAGTACCTCAAAGACAATGGCGTGACCATCTGGGATGAATGGGCAGACGAAAATGGAAATCTAGGCCCAGTCTATGGCCACCAATGGCGTTCATGGCCAACTCCCAACGGAAACCACATCGATCAAATTGAAAAAGTGATTCAAGATATCAAGGAAAATCCAAATTCACGTCGCCTCATCGTTTCTGCTTGGAACGTCGGCGAGATTGATAAAATGGCTTTGCCGCCGTGCCATACTTTTTTCCAGTTTTATGTTGCAGATGGGAAATTATCTTGTCAACTCTACCAACGAAGTGCAGACTTTTTCCTTGGCGTTCCCTTCAATATAGCGTCATATGCTTTATTGAATATGCTGGTTGCTCAGGTGTGCGGCCTTCAGGTAGGCGACTTCGTGCACACTTTTGGTGATTGCCACTTGTACATTAATCACCTAGATCAAACCAATGAACAACTTTCCCGCACCCCTCGCACACCACCCAAAATGAATATCAACAAAAATATCAAAAATATTTTTGATTTTAGTTATACAGATTTTAATCTTGAGGACTACGATCCGGCCCCCCCGATCAAAGCTCCTGTCGCAATATAGTTAGGAGAACCCGATGGGCATAACAATCATTGTTGCTAAAGCCAAAAATGGAACTATTGGCAATAACGGCACACTGCCATGGCATCTGTCAGCAGACCTCAAGCGGTTCAAACGGTTAACCACTGGGAACACAGTAATCATGGGAAGAAAGACCTGGGACTCAATAGGGAGGCCACTTCCCAATCGGAACAATATAGTGATAACCCGATCAGCACACTTATCCCTTAATGGGGCCAAAACCGCCTCGACTCTCGAGGAAGCGATTCACATGGCGCCTGAGGGATTGGAAAAATTTATCATTGGTGGGGCTGAAATTTATAAACTTGCGCTACCGCTGATTAATACAATCGAGATGACTGTGATTGACAAAGAGGTCGCGGGGGACACTTATTTTCCCGACATTGATTTCACGAGTTGGGAAGAGGTGAGTAACACGCTACATCATGACGAAACATCTGATTTTTCCTACTCATTCGTCACGTATCAAAGAATGATGGCGCGCTAACTCGAAGAAATGAAGTGAGCCTACTCGTTAATCACGAGCACCCGAGGTAAGGGAAAGCCATTGAACTCGTTTGCATACACCGTGGTGTAAGCACCCGCATTAGGGAAATATAAAAGATCACCTTCAGTTGTGGTGGCCGGTAACATTTGCTCCCGACCCAGCACATCCACTGAGTCACAGCTCGGCCCTGCCACATACCATGCGACATCATTACCCACCTTGTTGTTGACCTCAATCTCATATTGAATACCCTGCGTGCACTCCATAAGCCCGCCAAATACACCAGCATCCAAATACATCCACCTTTCATCTCCCCTGGTCGCCGTTCCAATAACTTGGCACACGAAGTAAGCTGCATCGGACACCATGTATCGTCCAGGCTCTGACGTAACTCGAACCGTCTCGCCAATGCCGTCAAGCGCATTTTCAATGGCGCGACCAATATACTCAATTGATGGTATTGGTTTTGTGAGACGAACCGGGTAACCACCACCGACATTTAACAATTCAGGCTTTAAACCTTTAGCCTGCATATTTTTAAAAATACGCTTTGCGGTTTCAATCGCTTTATTCCAATTCTCAATATTTCGACATTGAGAACCCACGTGAAAAGTCACGCCACAAAGGTCAGCACCCAACTCAACTGCCGCATCTAAAATACTGTCCACATCTCTAGGTTTAACACCAAACTTATCCGACAGCGGCCAATCGCTGCCAATATTAGGCGTATCGAAACGTAAATATAATTTTGCATCGGGGACTAAGGTGTGGATCTTTGCGAGCTCTTCTTCGCTATCTAAGACGAACCACCGCACCCCTTTATTCGCCGCATATCGAATGAAGGAACTAGGCTTTACTGGGTTACTGTATTGAATCGTGGAGGGATCTACGTCAATGGATAGCAGCAAATCCAGCTCTTGTATCGATGCGATCTCGAATTGACACCCTTCGCTTTTTAGGGCTCGTAGCACCCGTATATCTGGATTAGCTTTAACTGCATAGTGAGGTGTGACGCTAGGCATTGCTGACTGTAAACGATGATATTTTTGACGAACAATATCAAGATCTAAAATCAAGACAGGTTGGTCGTATCCATCCCTTAGAAGTTCGTCGACACGCGCCACATCGAGTCTCACCTCCTCGTGTGAATCAAATAAACTTTCCAATTCAACCTGCTGATTGAGCGCTGCTTGGATGGTCATATTATTTCCCAAAAAAATACACCACAGTGATTCACCAGCGAAGAAAAAATCCCCGCTCCTATCAAAGCTTTTTCAAGTCACACTCGCCATGTATCCCTTTCACACAGCCACGGATAAGAATATGTAATTTGAACCGCGCAATTATAGGCACTCTCGAACAAGAATCAAGAAAAATCACCTAACAAAGCAAACTTTCAATTATTCCAAAAAAAATATCATATATACAATGAGTTAAACCTTTGGCAAGGTTACTCCGGACTGACCTTGATACTTTCCACCACGGTCACGATAGGACGTTTCGCAAATGTCTTCAGCATCAGCCTGAAAAAATATCACCTGAGCTACACCTTCATTGGCATAAATTTTTGCCGGTAAAGTAGTGGTGTTCGAGAACTCCAAGGTAACAAAACCCTCCCACTCAGGCTCAAATGGTGTGACATTGACAATAACCCCACAGCGCGCGTAAGTCGATTTACCCAAACAAATCGTTAAAACATCCCGTGGGATACGAAAATATTCCACAGTCCGGGCAAGCGCGAATGAATTCGGCGGGATAATGCATACGTCACCTTGAAAATCCACAAAAGAGTCTGAATCAAAATTTTTAGGATCCACAATTGTCGAGTTAATGTTGGTGAAAATTTTAAATTCACTGGAACATCGGATATCGTATCCGTAGCTTGACGTTCCATAAGAAACAACTCGCTCTCCATTAACAGACTTTATTTGTCCAGGCTCAAAGGGTTCGATCATCCCTTTCTCAGCAGCCATTTGGCGAATCCATCGATCAGACTTAACACTCATTTATTTACTCCATCCCGTAACCGTACTGCAGTAAGTTTCACGACCGCAAACACTAATCCTTAATTATTATCTACTCGAATTTTTGGAAATGTCTGGCTGTAGTCGCGTTTTCTTTTTGCAAGCCTAAGTCCAACATCTCGAGCAATTTTTTTATATATCTCACTAGCAGGCCCATCTGGGTCAGAAACCAATGTTGGCGTTCCTGCGTCTAACGCTTGTCGGATCTTTATGTCTAGCGGCAACGCACCAAGTACATCAACGGCATAGTCTCTCGACATTTCATCTCCTCCCCCTTGCCCAAAAATGTGCTCAATATGGCCGCACTGGGAACATACATGAACACTCATATTCTCGATAATGCCCAATATCGGCACATGAACCTTTTCGAACATCTTCAACGCCTTCCTGGCATCAATTAACGCAATGTCCTGAGGCGTGGTGACAATAACAACTCCTGTCAGAGGTACTTTTTGAGACAAGGTCAACTGAATATCCCCAGTGCCCGGTGGCAAATCAATCAATAAATAATCCAAATTGGACCACATTGTGTCTCTTAACAACTGCTCAAGTGCTTGAGAAACCATAGGTCCTCGCCATACCATCGGTTGATCGACATCAACCAACGCTCCAATCGACATGGCTTGTACGCCATAGGCCTCCATTGGAGATATGGTCTTACCATCAGCAGATTCAGGTCTGCCCTTAAGCCCCAGCATGACTTGTTGAGAGGGACCGTAAATATCAGCATCTAAAACCCCAACTCGCGCTCCTTCAGAAGCTAAAGCAAGGGCAAGGTTTGTTGTTGTGGTCGATTTACCAACCCCCCCCTTACCTGACGCAATTGCGATAACATTGCGCACGTTTGGGAGCAACTTCAATCCAGATTGAGCAGCGTGCGCAACAATCCTTAGCTCAAAAATTACCTCGATTTGCTTGTCACCTACAAGTGCACCCAGGCACTTTACGATCTGCTGAGAGAGCGTTGACTCAAAACTTTTCATGGGATAACCCACAACAAGCGTAATTTTAATCAGTGATTCATCAGTTTCAACGACTACTTTCTCGCCACATCGACTAATCACCTCACCCGTGGCAGGGTTTTGAATTTTTAAAACTTCTTCTTTAATAGCTTCGTTAGTTATCATTATGATTTACACTCACTTTCTTTAACGCCCATTCTAACCAAAACCTAGTCAATGTTGTACGCCCTTTGCCTCTTGATTTGCTAAAATCCTAGAGTTAATGACTAAGAATCGTAACTAAGACACAAAAAAATGACTAGAAGAATCCTTGTTACATCAGCCCTCCCATACGCGAATGGCAGCATTCACCTTGGTCACTTAGTCGAGTATATTCAAACAGACATTTGGGTTCGAGCCCAAAAGATGTTGGGGCACGAGGTGCATTACGTATGTGCCGACGATACCCACGGCACCCCCGTAATGTTAAGAGCGGAGCAAGAGAAAATTTCCCCCGAGCAATTGATAGAAAGAGTGCATCAGGAGCACTCTTCAGATTTCAATGACTTTGGCATCAGCTTTGACAACTACTACACTACTAACTCACCTGAGAATCAGGAGCTTTGCGAAAACATATTCAACTCATTATCCGAGGCCGGACTAATTGCGGAAAAAGAGGTCGAACAATTCTACGACCCAATCAAAAAAATGTTTCTTCCTGATCGATATGTCAAAGGGACCTGTCCAAAGTGTAGCGCTTCCGATCAATATGGAGATTCTTGTGAGGTCTGCGGCACAACATATTCTCCCACAGAACTAATCGCCCCTTATTCAACTATTTCTGGTGCGAAACCAGATCGAAAAACATCCACTCACCTATTTTTCAAACTCTCGGATGCGCGTTGCGAAGAATTTTTAAGGGAATTCACGCAAAATACTCATAGACTGCAGCCAGAAGCCGCCAATAAAATGAAAGAATGGCTTGGTGACGCGAACCAAAGTAAGTTATCTGACTGGGATATTTCTAGAGACGCTCCGTACTTTGGCTTTCCAATACCAGGAACAAATCAAACTAAATTCTTTTATGTTTGGCTCGATGCGCCTGTGGGATATTTTGGCAGTTTTCTAAACTACCTTTCAAATCACAGGCCTGAAGAAAAAACGAATTTGACACGTGACTTTCTTAAGCCAGGGGGGGATACCGAACTCATACACTTCATCGGCAAAGATATTCTTTATTTCCATGCGCTCTTTTTTCCGGCCGTACTCGAGTTCTCCGGGTTCAGGACTCCTACGAAGATATATGCGCATGGATTCCTGACCGTAAATGGACAGAAAATGTCGAAATCTCGCGGAACATTCATCACCGCTAGGAGCTTCTTGGAAAGCGGTCTCGAACCAGAATGGCTCCGTTATTATTACGCAGCTAAACTTAACGCCTCGATGGAAGATATTGACCTTAATCTGACTGATTTTATGGCACGGGTTAATAGTGATCTAATCGGTAAGTACATAAATATTGCTAGCCGCGCTGCAAACTTTCTCACCAAAAAATTCGATGGCCACCTAAGCGATATCTCGCTGGATGGGCACGAGATATTGCAATATTTTTTCAGCCGATCAAAGACTATTGCTGATTCGTATGAAGCACGTGAATACAGCAAGGGAATTAGAGAGATTATGTCACTTGCGGACCGAGCAAATAGTTACATTGATGGGCAAAAACCCTGGGAGTTAGCCAAATCAGAATCTAAACTCAAAGAGCTTCAATCGGTATGTTCAGTATCAATTAATTTATTCAAAATACTTACTGTCTATCTGAAACCTGCACTACCAAAGGTCGCAAGTGCGGTCGAAAAATTCCTTAACGTTAAGGAACTTCAATGGTCTGATAGCGAGAAGAGTCTTCCCCCAAAACACCAGATCAATGCCTATAACCATTTAATGGGCCGTATCGATCCTAAACTGATTGAGAAACTAATTGCCTTAAATGTTCAAGAACCTGCTGATGTCACATCTCAATCAACAAAGAAAAATAAAATAGCTGATAACAATACAAAAGAGGTCGAGAACGAAGGGCCTAATGAAATTACGATTGATGCATTTAACAGTATAGATCTCCGAGTCGGGAAGATTGTTAAGGCAGAACACGTTGAGGGTGCAGATAAACTAGTACGCCTAAAAATTGACCTCGGCACGGAACAACGACAAATCCTTGCGGGAATCAAATCAGATTACAACCCGGAGGACCTACAACATAAGCTCGTCGTTGTGGTTGCAAATTTAAAGGCCAGAAAAATGCGTTTTGGCGAATCGCAAGGCATGGTCCTAGCAGCGAGTGGAGAAGAATCAGGAATTTTTTTAATTTCTCCCGAGTCAGGAGCGGTTCCAGGTATGCGGGTTAAGTAAATCGACGGGTCCTAATATTGAAGACTAACCGCTTCCGGGCTCAACCATTCACCCAACTCACTAAACAAGGAGTCTTCTGGTCGAATGCGCCATTCTTCTCCCAGATCAATTTCAGCGTCGCCACTCGGCCCTTGATATAAGACTCTTACCGGAATAGAGCCGTCACGATACTGAGCAAGAATTTTTTTAAGTTGATTTGCGTCAGCGCCTCGATCTACACGTAACTTTAGAAGCTTACCAAATCGCTCTCTTACGGACGCCAAACTAAAAACATTTTCTGCCGCAATTCTAGAAACAATAGATACCTCATTCAACTCCGACCCTCGACGATAGGAGCGGATCTTCGCTTCGAAAACCACGATTGCATCTTCTTTTACAAGATCCCTAAATCTATCTAAGAACTCATCATAAAGCACCACTTCTGCGGAATCATAACCATCCGAAATCGTCACAATCATCATTCTTCCATTGCTGGTCTTTTGTATACGGGTCGAATCTACAACTCCAGCAAGCAGCATTTGGCGAACACCCTCACCTGGAGCAGGAACGGAAATTGCATTAAGACGGCTGGACACAACTAAGGATAGTTCTTGCTCAAAACTCTTAAAGGGATGACCGCTGTAATAGAAACCTAAAGCCATTTTCTCATTTTGAAGTTGCTCATAATCAGCCCAAGGACGTGCCTCAGTCATTGCGGCCTCAAACACAGACACAACGTCATCATCAAACAAACTTCCCTGAGAAAGATCTCTATCTTTTTGCTCAGCTGCTGTTATGGCAGAGTGGACTGACGCCAGCAACCTTGCCCGACTATCATCCAAACTATCAAACGCACCAGCTCTTATTAAAGACTCAACACTACGCTTATTAACGACTCGCCTATCAACCCGGCAACAAAAATCAAAGAAGTTTTCAAATGCACCATTGGCTCGAACATGGAGTATATGTTCAATAGCTGACTCACCTGCCCCCCTAATCCCACCTAGACCGTACCGTATACGCGTGTCTGATGTTGGCACGAAACGATACTCCGACTCATGAATATCTGGCGGCAAAAGTGTTAAATTATTTTTGATACAGTCTCCGCACAAATGTTGTATTCGATCAGTATCGTCCATAGAGGCAGACATGTTCGCTGCCATAAATGCAGAAATATAGTGACATTTAAACCAAGCCGTTTGATACGCAATTAACGCGTACGCCGCCGCATGCGATTTGTTAAACCCATACCCAGCAAACTTTTCCATCAAATCAAAGATTTCATTCGACTTAGCTTCACTCAGCCCGTTGTTCTTTGAACCCTCCAAAAATAATTGACGATGTTGTGCCATCTCTTCTGGTTTTTTCTTACCCATAGCGCGACGCAAAAGATCGGCTCCACCAAGAGAGTATCCCCCGATGATCTGAGCCATTTGCATTACTTGCTCTTGGTAAACCATAATTCCATAGGTCTCCTCCAAGATGGCTTTGACTCGCTCATCAGGGAAATTAACCTGCTGACGACCATGTTTTCTCTCAACAAAATCCGGAATCAAGTCCATCGGGCCTGGTCGAAAGAGTGCGACTAAAGCAACAATATCTTCAAAGCGGTCTGGTTGCGCTCTTTCAATTAAATCTCTCATACCTCGAGATTCAAACTGAAAAACAGCAGCACTATTTCCACTAGAAAAGATGCGATAGGTCGCCAGATCATCAAGCGGTATTTCGGCCAAATCAATGACCTTATCCGGATCTAACTTCCTAATAAATTTCAGAGTCCAATCAATAACTGTCAGCGTGGTTAAACCAAGAAAATCAAACTTAACCAAACCGATATGCTCAACATCATCTTTATCGAGCTGAGAAATAACGCTGTGCGAACCATCAGCCGAATACAACGGGCAGAAATCGCTAAGCGCTGAAGGTGCAATCAAAACTCCTCCAGCGTGCATTCCTACGTTTCGGGTAATACCCTCCAGTTGCCTCGCTAACGCAAGAAGCTCTCGAGTCTCCTCATCAGAGTCTTCTCTTTCTTTGAAACGGGGCTCCATTTCCCTCGCAAGATCCAACGTGATGAGCTGCCCTGGTTGAAATGGAATTAACTTTGCAAGCTCATCAGCTCGACCGTAACTCCACTCCATAACTCGAGCCACGTCTCTCACAACAGCCTTTGCTGCCATTGTTCCAAACGTCACAATTTGTGACACTGATTCTGACCCATACTTTTCGCGAACATAATCAATGACACGGTCTCGTCCATCTTGACAAAAATCAATATCAAAATCTGGCATTGATACCCGCTCTGGGTTTAAGAAGCGCTCAAAGAGCAAGTTATATTGAATGGGGTCTAAATCAGTAATACCAAGGGAAAATGCAACCAGGGAGCCGGCACCAGATCCTCGACCGGGACCAACGGGCACATCGTTATTCTTCGCCCAATTGATAAAGTCAGCGACAATCAGAAAGTATCCCGCAAAACCCATATTTACAATCGTATCAATCTCAAATTTCAATCTGTCTCGATACGCTGCAGTATCACTTATGTTCGTACTATCCTCGGCAAGTACGCATCTCATGCGTTTGTCTAACCCATCAGAAGCTTGCTCCTCCAAAAATTGTTCCAATGACATCCCAGAAGGTGTGGGAAAATTAGGTAGTTGCGGATTACCTAAATCAAGCTCCAATGAACATCGCCGAGCAATTTCTAAAGCATTTTCAATTGCACCAGGCAAATCCGAAAAAAGCTCGCACATCTGCGCTGTAGATTTAAAATACTGCTCCTCATTAAAGGGTCTAGGTCTACTCTGATCGGCGAGCAAAAGCCCCTCTGCAATACAATATCTAGCTTCATGAGCCATAAATTCTGTTTGCGCCAAAAACTCCACTGGATGAGTTGCCACTACCGGAATACTTTCTTGCTTCGCTAACCGCAATACGGCAACCTCTAGAGCACCTCCAGCCTCGCCATTTGATCTTTGTATTTCGAGATAATAACGCCCATCAAACAACGTGCTCCACTGCTTAACCTTCTGAGTAGCCTCAGCGATGTCTCCATTCATTAATGACTGCTCAACATCCCCCTTCTTCCAACCCGATAGGGCAATGAGCCCTCTAGACCCTTCGGCTTTAATCCACTCACTTTGAATAGCCGGTTGAGCGGCTCTATCATTGCCGACATAAGCACGTGTTAACCAACGGCTCAACCTCAAATACCCCTCAGTGTTCTGAACTAAGAGTAATAAACGTACAGGAGCTTTACCTGTGGGCGTCAACACCGCCACATCACAGCCTATTATTGGTTTGAGACCCCGCTTCCTGGCTGCACGATAAAATTTAACGACTCCAAATAAGTTATCAAGATCTGTAAGTGCGACCGAGGGCATACCATACTCAAGAGCGCGGTCACATAACTCAGGTATACGAACCATGCCCTGAGTAATGGAATATTCACTGTGCGTTCTTAAATGTACAAATTGAGAAATGGTCATGCCATTATTGTACGATGTGTACCGGTATGAGATCCAATGCTTGAAAAATACTCTTTTAAACATTCACCCATGAACAAGGCAGACCATTGCAATCAGCATCAAAAAGCCAATTTTTAGATATAAACGGGTTACGACATCATATTAGAACCTGGGGCGATCCAAGATCTAGGCATCTATATTTGCTGCATGGATGGATGGATATGTCCGCCTCCTTTAAATTTACAGTGAATGAGCTCTCCAAAGACTGGTTCATCATCGCTCCGGATTGGAGAGGTTTTGGTCTTAGCGACTGGGCCTCAGAAGGCTATTGGTTCCCAGATTATGTTGCCGATCTGTCAGGAATCATCAATGCTTTTTCACCTGACGCTCACATTAATCTGGTAGGACATAGTATGGGAGGAAACATTGCTGGCTTATACACCGGCGTCTATCCAGAGAGAGTTCAGAAGCTCATCTTAGCCGAAGGTTTTGGTATGCCACCTTTAGATGCGAGTGAAGCCCCTAATCGCCTGAAAATATGGCTTGAACAAAAGAAAAAACTTCCTTCTCTAAAACCATATAATTCGCTCGAAGAGGTAGCACAAAGGCTCATCAAGAACACCCCCGCGCTAACGGAGCATCGGGCATTATTTCTAGCGGAACACTGGTCTGAGAAACAATCCAATGGGAAATTCACCCTTCGAGCAGACCCTAAGCATAAAATGATTAACCCGATACTTTATCGGTCAGCCGAGGCATCGTTTTTTTGGAAGCGCATCTCCTGCCCAACACTTTGGTTGCACAGCGATAGCGGCTGGCTTCGTCGCTTCATGAAGGATGATTACGCAACAATCGATGAGTATCGATCAAACTATCCAAATCTAATTGAGAAGACTATTACTGAATCGTCGCACATGATGCATCACGTTCAGCCCAAAAAGTTTGCTTTAGCCATTGAATCATTCATTAACTGACTTTTTTCCGTATAACTATTGTTGCTCGATTTTTCTAAAAAATACCAAACCGCGCCACACAGTAACAAAACCTAGAGCTAAAAATCCCCAGACATAGCTCTCTGTTACCGAATGAATGAACCAAAATAAGACTGGCAACAAAACAACACCTGAGTAGGTCATCGCGAGGGATGCTCCAGTTGCTGTTCCAGCTTGACCTGCTGGAGCGATTCGAGCGACTTCAGCGAGATAAACCCCATTCCATCCGACAGCAGACGCGCCAAAGAAAAAAGAAAAAATATAGATAACGGTTATCGGGAAGGATGCGTGCACGAAACACATGGCGCCTGCTGATACACCCATTAATAACCCAAGAACACCTAAAACCGAACGCGGTGAGACTCCATAATCAGCAAGCCCCCCCCAAAACAAGCGGCCAAAGATACCAGCAATCATTGCGATTGAAAGAGCCGACCCAGCAACTGAGACTGTAAGTAGAGCCTTCTCAGTTAACATAACAACCAGATACGAGCCCAAACTCATCTGCATACCAGAAAAAGCAAAAGATGATATGGCTAGCTCACGCAACTTGGCATGCGAAAATACAAAACGCAGCGGTTTTAGTAGGCTAGGTGATGACAACTGATGTACGGCATTAAAAGGTTGTCGATCAACCTTTTTCTGAATGATTTGAGCCAACAAGATAACTACCAAACCGATCCAACCAATAATGATTGAGGTCTCTCTCCAGCCAAATCGATACATTAAATATGGCACGAGAGCGCCCGCAATCGCCCCGCCGATTGGCACTCCTGACTGTTTGATTGAAAAAATCAAGGAGCGCATATTCTTAGGAGCTTGATCAGCGAGCACCGTTGATGACGAAGGCGTTACCGCACCATAACCTAACCCAACAACAAGTGCGCCCAAAGCAATGATTAACACGTCCCCCGTTGACATTAAGGCGATACCTAGAGAGGTGAACAGCACACACAACTGACTCACTCGTATCGCACCAAGGCGGCTAATTAGTACACCAGAAAATAACGCAGATGGAACTGCTGACAGGTAGATCAAAGCCGTTACAAGACCAACTGATGCCGCATTTACCCCAACGTCCCCCTGAGCTACAGGCGCCAAGATTGGCGGCGTAAAAACAACTAAAGAAGCCTGAATTTGAACTGCCAAAGTAACTAATAAAGAGGCTATAAAAAGAGACATACGTACAATTTAGGTCAAATTATGGGCCTCAGGACTAACGCCATAGAGGTATTGCTAACGTCCCAAAAAATCAAGAGGCCACGGTAGATTTACGTAAAGCTTGATCAAGGTCCCAAAGGATATCGTCTATATCTTCAATACCAACAGACAGTCGAATCATGTCTGGAGATATACCTGCTTTAAGTTGATCTTCCTCAGACAACTGCCTGTGTGTCGTTGAGGCAGGATGAATGACAAGCGACTTTGCGTCACCCACGTTAGCCAGATGTGAAAAAAACTCAAGCGCCTCGATAAATTGCTCACCAGACCTAAGGCCACCTTTAATACCAAACGTCATTATCGACCCACAACCTTTAGGCATGTATTTTTTACCAAGCGCGGCATAAGGACTTTTAGCCAAACCTGGAAAATTCACCCAAGAAACACAATCATGAGACTCAAGGAAATTTGCCACCGCAAGGGCATTGGAAACGTGACGATCCATACGTACATGCAACGTCTCCAGTCCCTGCAAAAGAAGCCACGCGCTCATGGGCGACAGAGAGGGGCCGAGCGTCCTTAGAGTTTCCATTCTAGCCTTCATCGTGAAACCAAAATCGCCAAAAGTTTCATAAAAACGAACACCGTGGTACCCCTCAGATGGCTCTGTCATAGAAGGGAAATTACCATTATCCCAAGGAAAATTTCCGGACTCGACAATTACGCCGCCCATTGTCGTACCATGGCCTCCAATAAATTTTGTGGCAGATTGCACCACAATATCTGCTCCATGCTTAATTGGCTGGCACAAATAAGGTGACGCAAATGTATTGTCGATCACTAAAGGTATTCCAGCCTCATGTGCGATATCAGCTACCGCCCTAATATCCAGAACATTTACCTGAGGGTTCCCCATGGTCTCAGCATATATTGCTTTAGTTTTAGGAGTGATCGCTGCCTTAAAATTCTGAGGGTCGTTAGGATCAACAAAAATCGTATTGATTCCAAAACGCCTAAACGTAACATCAAATTGAGAATATGTTCCGCCGTATAAAGTACTCGCAGAGACCAACTCGTCTCCCTCGCCGAGTAACGTGAGAATCGCACACATTTGCGCCGCCTGACCCGAGCTCACCGCAAGCGCGGCTCTTCCTCCCTCAAGTGCAGCCACACGCTCTTCTAAAACTGAAACAGTTGGGTTGGACAGTCTAGAGTAAACGTTACCAAACGTTTGTAAGTTGAATAGACTAGCCGCGTGCTCTGCGGAATCAAAAACGTAGGAAGTGGTTTGATATATCGGAGCAGCCCTTGATCCGGTTACCGCATCTGGGATTTGGCCTGCATGCAAACAAAGGGTTCCCACCCCATACTCTCGGTCCGCCATTATTTAATCTTCCTCATTATTTAGGGTAACCATCTAGGACGCTTAGAGGAGATCACCTTGGTATTAACGCCCACCCAATTAAGACCTCCAAATAATCTTGCGTGTTCAATCTTGACACAGCGGTCGTGAACATAAGTAATCCCAGCCGTTTCGGCGATACGACTAGCCGACTCATTCTTCACACCAATCTGCAGCCACAGCACTTTGGCTTGTATCGTTACTGCTTGCAGCGCAATTGGTTGGATATCTTCACTCTTTCTGAAACAATCCACCATATCAACGGAGTCTGGGATATCCAGGAGAGAGCCATAACATCGTTCACCTAGAAGCTCCTGCCCCTCATAAGCAGGGTTAACCGGAATAATCTTGTAACCATGCTCTTGCATATATTTAGCGGCGAAATAACTTGGCCTGTACCAGTTTGCTGACAACCCAACGACCGCAATAGTCTTAGACTCTGTCAAAATTTGCCTTAGCGCGTTTATGCTGTGATCGTCACTCATCAGTATTTAGCCTAACTTTCACTTGAAATGATTGGAAAATAATATTTACTGGGTCGGCATTCTAGCATTGTCTAACTAACGAGCTTTTGTCTCGCAGATATAGGCTAACGTTAACTATCCGATAAAATCTTGATGGCGGCTTTGAGTTTGGCCACGTATCCGTTTCGAGCCTCACTTATAGATTCGTCATTCCAAGACCAAAATCCCAATCCAGTTTTCATGCCCATTTCGCCCCTCTCAACTTTGTCACTGAGAATTTTTGGTGGCTCATCTTCATTACTCAAATCTGGGAACACGTTTTTACTTGCTGAGCACGTGATATCTAACCCTGACATTTCCTTTTGCATAACCGGACCAGCGGCAAGAAAGCGACATCCAAACCCGTATGTGACCGCCTTATCAACGTCTTCGGGTGTAGCAATACCCCGTTCTAATATATTCCAAACCTCTCTCATCATCGCTGCTTGAATACGATTTGCCAAAAATCCAGGAACATCCTTACGAACAATCACGGGAACAAAACCCTGCGTAGATAAATATAATTTTATTTTTTCTGCTATCTGCACATCCGAGTGCTCCGAAGTAACTATCTCAACAAGTGGTACTAAATGGGCAGGCATAAAAAAATGCAAACCAAAAAACCGAGCCTGAGGAGCCAACCCACTCGAAATAAGTGAGATGCCAAACGTCGACGAATTACTTGCAATAATGGCGTTTGCGTTTGCCAAAATAACGACTTGTTCAAAAATACTCTGCTTGAGCGCTAAGTCTTCATTAACGTTCTCAATAATCAGGTCGGCTGATGGCCAATCTACCGATATTAGATCCGGCAACAATTGCAGCTTCAATTGATCAAAATCTAGACTTAAATCTAGACCCGCATTACGTGCACGATTATGAAAAGTATCTGCCTGTCCTCCAGGTCGGCCAACAATAGTCACGCGAGTGCCAAAAGCAGCCAATTTTACAGACAGATCCGTACCCATGGTGCCAGCGCCAATAATAACAATATGTTTGAAATTCACCTGATATCCATTTAATTAATATTTCACTTAATTAGATGCGCGCATCAAGACTCGACAATCTCTAATTTTTGGTCGCTCTTTGTGCGAAAATTCTGGTCCAGCGCGTAGTAGCTAAGAAAATTACATCTAGTAGGTATAAGAGTACCGAACCGAAACCAATTCTGAACCGGGGTTGCTGCTTGTCAAACCACCATTGGATAAATGGTCAATACTAATTGATAACGCGGAGTCACTCCCGAACCGAAAACCAAGTCCAGCTAGTGATCGAAAATGGATGTTACCACCAAGGTCTGTATCTTCAGGATTGTAATATCCAGGCATGAAACTAGCCTCTATAAACAGTTGGCCCGACAAGTCAAACTGAGTGTGAACTCCAGCACCCATCCAAAGATCACTGTCAGCGTCTACCCTAATCGCTGAGGCCCAAGGCCAGTTCTCTAGCTCACCAGAAAACTCTCCACCTTTGTGGTACTCCAGCACAAGCCCACCACCGCCGTCCGGGTCAAATCCCCCGCCGATAACGACCTCTTGAGCGAATAGCGTACAGGGCAAAAGACAAGAAAATAATAGAATCAAGCGAGACATAAGCATCTCTGGAACCTTTCAATAAGGGCATGGTGAAAGACCGCGGGAGCCATGGGGCTCCCGCACAAAACTACATCAAGAACCCAGATGCCCTAGGCAACCACAGTACGATCTGAGGAAATGCAATAATCAATCCGAGGCCCGTCAACTGCAATAACACGAAAGGAATTATTCCTCGATAAATGTGAGCCATATTAATTGACGGCGGAACGGTGCCCTTCATGTAAAACAGCGTGAACCCAAATGGCGGGGTCAAGAATGATGTTTGTAAATTAACTGAAAGCATCACCACAAACCAGGTAAGGAATACTACCGGCCCACCATCGCCGATGTGAGGCCCAAAATCGACACCTTGAAGCTGTCTCTTATACACATCTCCGAGCCCACGAGACAGGCAG
>CAJXOL010000002.1 GCA_913057675.1 uncultured Pseudomonadota bacterium
CGAGATTTCTGCCTGTCTCGTGGGCTCGGAGATGTGTATAAGAGACAGAGGTGGTGCTGACTGAGGATGAAGTCATTGATTTTTGTCGAAAGCACCTTGCACATTATAAATGTCCGAAAAAGGTGATATTTGGTTCGTTGCCAAAGACGTCAACTGGAAAGATACAAAAAGCGGCACTCAGGGAGAGGCTTCGAGCAGCAGATTAGTTATGGTGGAGAGAGTGACTTCGCATCAGACGATCCTAGTTTTGGTGGGGTAAAATAAGTTGTGTATTTAATTTTTTATTGAGAAGGCAAAATTTGATGAAAGTTTTAATTCCGGTGAAGCGCGTTGTTGATTACAACGTCAAGATTAGGGTTAAGTCAGACGAAAGCGGAGTCGAAACGGCTAACGTTAAGATGTCGATGAATCCATTTGATGAGATTGCTGTTGAAGAGGCAATGCGGCTAAAGGAGGCGGGACTTGTTACCGAAATTGTTGCTGTTTCTGTAGGAGCTGCGGCTTGCCAAGAGACTCTTCGAACTGCGTTGGCGCTTGGTGCAGATCGAGCGATTCATGTTGAGACGGAGCAAGAAACACAGCCTCTGGGTGTCGCCAAGGTTCTGGAAAAGCTAGTCCATAGCGAAGAGCCTAAAGCAGTCATTATGGGTAAACAAGCTATTGATGATGACTTTAATCAAACAGGCCAAATGCTCGCAGCAAAGCTCGGATGGTCTCAGGCTACTTTTGCTTCAAAAGTAGAGATAGACGGTGATGTGGCGTTAGTAACGCGTGAGATTGATGGCGGATTGGAAACGCTAAAGGTAACCCTCCCTACAGTGATCACAACTGATTTAAGACTCAATGAGCCAAGATATGTGACGCTGCCCAACATCATGAAGGCAAAAAAGAAAATCATTGATAAGGTTACTCCTGAAGAATTGGGAGTGGATATCGCTCCGCGATTAACAACGATTAAGGTGACTGAACCTCCAGAGCGAACTGCGGGTCAGAAGGTCAGCTCTATAGAAGAGCTTTTGGATAAACTTAAAAATGAAGCGAAGGTGATTTGATGGCCACATTGATTATTGCAGAACACGATAACGCAGCGCTTAAAGGAGCCGTGCTCAATACAGTTACTGCGGGACAAAAATTAGGCAATGAGATACATGTGCTGGTTGTCGGCTTTAACTGTGCCTCAGTTGCTGAGGCTGCGTCCAAGCTATCCGGTATCAGCAGGGTGTTGGTGGCTGATGTCGAATGTTTTAAAAATGGGTTGGCGGAAGATGTTGCGGATGTTGCGGTTACTGTCGCGGGAAATTATTCTCATATCCTTGGTCCAGCTACGAGTTTTGGGAAAAATGTGATGCCTCGTGTCGCAGCACTGCTTGATGTGGCGCAAATTTCAGATGTTGTAGAGGTGCAGAGCGAGGATACGTTTGTAAGACCAATCTATGCTGGAAACGCGTTAGCTACGGTGGTGGCATCGGATGCGATTAAAGTGATTACGGTCCGAACAACCGGTTTTGATATATGTGTCACTGAAGGTGGGGATGGCATCATTGAGCCCATTGATGTGGTGACGAGTAAAAATTTGAGCGCGTTAATCAGTCAAGAATTGACGAAGTCAGCTAGGCCTGAGTTAACCGCCGCTAAAGTGATTGTTTCTGGTGGGCGAGGTATGGGAAGCGCTGAGAATTTTGCACTTTTAGAAGCTCTGGCTGATAAATTAGGGGCCGCGGTTGGAGCATCACGGGCTGCGGTTGATTCTGGTTTTGTGCCAAATGATTATCAAGTTGGGCAAACCGGAAAAATAGTTGCACCGGAACTCTACATTGCGGTCGGTATTTCTGGCGCGATACAACATTTGGCAGGTATGAAAGATAGCAAGATCATTGTGGCTATCAATAAAGATGAGGAAGCGCCTATTTTCCAAGTGGCTGACTACGGCTTCGTTGGTGACTTGTTTGAGGCCATTCCAGAACTTACGAAGTCAATTTAGTTGACCTCTAGTTAATTCACACAAAGGAATACATTAATGTCGGTTTATCAAGCACCTGCAGCTGATATGGAGTTTGTTGTTAACGAGCTTGTTGGGTTGGCGCCCATACAAGCGTTACCTGGTAATGAAGAGGTTAACGCTGAGTTGTTGAGCTCCATTATTGAGGAGGCGGGGAAGTTTGCCACTGGTGTGCTGGACCCGTTAAATTGGCCGGGTGACCGGGAGGGAGCAAAACTTGAGAACCACGTTGTAACTCCTGCTGCAGGTTTTACCGCGGCATATAAAGCATTCTGTGATGGTGGTTGGGGTGGTCTTGCAAATGATCCCCGATGGGGCGGGCAAGGTCTGCCTCATATGTTCCAAGCACTCGCAGCTGAGATGTGGAACTCTTCCTGCATGTCGTTTGCGTTGTGTCCTATGCTCACAGCTGGTGCAATTCAAGCTATTAAAAGACACGGATCAGATGGGTTGAAGGAGATCTACTTAAATAAACTAGTCAGTGGTGAGTGGTCTGGAACGATGAATCTTACTGAGCCTCAGGCAGGTTCTGACTTATCAGCTGTTCGAGCGAAAGCGGTTCCTGAGGGGGATCATTATCGAATTTTTGGTACTAAAATTTATATTACATGGGGTGAGCATACGATGGCCGATAACATCGTCCACCTTGTTCTTGCACGAACTCCAGATGCTCCTGAGGGGGTCAAAGGTATTTCTTTGTTCGTAGTTCCTAAGTTTCTTGTAAACGCTGATGGCTCAATTGGTGAAAGAAATGATGTGAAGTGTGTATCGATCGAGGAAAAGCTTGGCATTCACGCAAGTCCCACATGCGTAATGGCCTTCGGTGATGATGATGGGGCCATCGGATACCTTGTTGGGGCAGAGAATCGTGGGCTACAGTATATGTTTACGATGATGAATTTTGCTCGTTTGGAGGTGGGTATTGAAGGCGTGGCGATCTCGGAGCGTTCGTATCAACGTGCTGCTACATTTGCTAAGGGTCGTGTGCAGGGGCGCAGTATTGGCCTTGGATCGGGTGATCGCGTTTCAATTATTCATCATCCCGATGTGAAACGAATGCTCCTCACAATGAAATGTCAAGTTGAAGCGATGCGTGCACTAGCACTTCAAAACTGTTCTTACCTTGATCGTGCTCTGCATCATCAAGATGAGGCAGAGCGAACGAGGTACCAGAGTATGTTTGACCTTTTGACTCCTGTCGTAAAGGGTTGGTGTACTGAACAGTCGATAGAGATTACTTCTATGGGTATCCAGGTTCATGGAGGTATGGGGTTCGTCGAGGAAACAGGTGCGGCGCAGTATCTACGTGACGCTAGAATCACGCCAATATATGAGGGTACGACGGGAATCCAGGCTAACGATTTAATTGGTCGTAAAGTTGCGACAGAGAATGGAATAACCGCATTTCAATTAATCGAACAGATGCGCCAAACAATTGAGGATCTCGACGAATTCAAGAGTCATTCGGGCTTATCCAAGATCAGAGATAAATTCCAAATTTCCGTAGAGGCTCTCGAAGAATCAGTTCAGTGGGTTGTAAATACATACCCCAAGGATCCGCAGAGGGCTTCTGCTGGAGCTGTGCCGCTGTTGAAACTCTTTGGGACTGTTTGTGGAGGATGGATGCTTGCGAGGTCTGCAATAATTGCGAAGAAGGGGTTAGATGCGGAGAGCCAAAAAGCAAAATTTTATAGGGGTAAACTTGCGACTAGTCGATTTTATGCGGAAAATATATTGCCATTAGCCAGCGTATTTAATGATCAAGTCGTGGGTGGACATAAAACGGTCGTCGCTCTTGATGAGTCCTATTTCTGATGGCCGCAGACTTAGACAAAATGTTACCAGTTGGCCGTGATCCGACTCTTCGGGTCGTGCCTATGCCTTCTGATGCAAATTACAGTGGTGATATTTTTGGTGGTTGGATCATGTCACAAGTGGATATCGCAGGAAGTATTCCAGCGGCCCTTTTAGCTAAAGGAAGAATAGTGACGATTGCAGTGAATTCTTTTTTATTCAAGCAGCCAGTCCATATTGGTGATTTAGTCAGTTTCTATGCATCAGTTTCGAAAGTGGGAAAAACATCCATTACGGTTGATGTTGAGGTTTACGCCCAAAGACGCTCGTTAGATGAAACAGTAAAAGTCACGGATGCAACGCTTACTTATGTGTCGGTTGATGATGAGCGAAAGCCTCGTGCGATTGAAGGAAGGTGACCTCTAGTTAGTGACGCGTCTAACCTGAATATAATTGCTATCGCTACGCAACAGAGATTCTGTAATGCGGAGTTAAGAGGGAGTTTAGAGCCTAATCGAATCCATTGAGGCCTATACATCCCCCGTCCGCGAATAAAGGCTGTGGTGGACTGATTACATATTGGGATAATTAGGCCCTCCGGCCCCTTCGGGTGGAACCCAGTTAATGTTTTGCGTGGGATCCTTAATGTCGCACGTTTTGCAGTGAACGCAGTTCTGTGCGTTTATTTGGAGCTTGGGAATGTCTTGCTCCGTGATTATTTCGTAGACGCCAGCTGGACAATAGCGCTGCTCTGGGGCGTCATACTCGGCCAAGTTAATAGTGATCGGTGTTGATTCATTCTTCAGTTGCAAATGACATTTTTGGTTTTCTTCGTGGTTGGTGTTGGAAATAAAAACGGAGCTTAATCGATCAAAAGTTAATATGCCATCCGGCTTCGGATAGTCTATTTTTTTTGCTTTATTAGCTGGAATGAGCTGCTTATGGTCTTCATGGTGCTTCAATGTCCAAGGTGCCTTTCCACGGAGTATGTAGGTGTCGATTGCGGAATAGATCATGCCAATCCAGAACCCCCATTTAAACGATGGCCGTATATTGCGAACTTGTTTGAGTTCCGCCCATAGCCAAGACTTCGATAATCGATAAGTGTAGTCCAGACTAGCTCTAGTGTCGGTTGACTTAATGGCGTTAATGAGCGATTCCGCCGCCACGATGCCAGACTTCATGGCCGTGTGGGACCCTTTGATTTTGGGCACATTCAGAAAACCGGCCGTGTCACCGATTAGAAGCCCGCCAGGAAATGAGAGTCGAGGGATGGATTGGTAACCACCTTCTGAGATAGCTCTGGCACCGTAGGAGATTCGTCGACCTTTTTCAAAAGTTTTGCAGATATCTGGGTGAGTTTTAAGTTTTTGGAATTCTTCAAACGGAGATAGAAAAGGGTTCTTGTAATCGAGTCCGATGACGAATCCGACTGCAACTTGATTATTATCGAGGTGATATAAAAAAGAACCCCCATATGTTTGATGGTCAAGTGGCCATCCCGTTGAATGTATGACGAGGCCCTCTTGGTGATTTTCTGGTGGCACTTCCCAAAGCTCTTTGATGCCGATGCCGTAGGTTTGTGGTTCGACGCCTTTTTTAAGATCGAAGCGTTCAATCGCTGCTTTGGTTAACGATCCGCGGCACCCTTCCGCGAACACGGTTTGTTTCGCGTGAAGCTCTATTCCCTGTTGGTACCCCTCCGTGCGTTCCCCGTCCTTTCCGATACCCATATCCCCAGTTGCCACTCCCTTTACCGATCCATCTTCGTTATAAAGTATTTCAGTAGCAGCAAAGCCGGGATAAATTTCAACACCTAATTCTTCTGCTTGCTCTCCTAGCCAACGTACGACATTGCCTAAACTCACAATATAGTTTCCGTGATTATTCATGTACGACGGGGTTGGTAAAGAATAGGATTTAGACGCAGTTAAGTACAACAAACGATCTTCCGTGACTGGGGTATGTAAGGGGGCTCCCAACTCTTTCCAATTAGGTATGAGTTCATCTAGCGCTCGAGTTTCAATTACCGCGCCAGATAAAGTATGCGCACCAACCTCGGAACCTTTTTCAACAATGCAGACGGTTAGTTCGTCTTCAGAGTCATTTGCTAATTGTTTGAGTTTGATCGCGCATGCTAGACCTGAAGGCCCTGCACCGACAATAACAACGTCATACTCCATTGACTCTCTATCTGACAAAACTAACTCCTACGATCTCAGGTAACACCTGGGTTAAGTCTGTTATATTCCAGAGGTTAAATGTTAATTCATTTATGACATATTTTCATCTGATTAGAGATTAAAAAAATGGTTCCTTTAAAAGAGTCGTTGCGATTAGTTAGAACTGATCGAATGAGTATGCGCTGGGGCGAAATGGACAGTCTTGCGCACATGAATAACGTAGCTTATTTAAGATATTTTGAGGAGTGTCGGGTTGCTTGGTTTGAGGAGTTGGGGATTGATTACAACTCCAAATCAGAGGGTCCTATTCTAGGCACGATCACCTGTCGTTATGTAAAGTCTGCCGTGTATCCAGCCACATTTTCTGTAACGAGTTATGTTGGAAGGTTGAGCAGAAGTAGTTTTGGTATGTATCACCAACTTGTAAACTATAGTGATGAATCGGAGGTTTTCGCTGAGGCCGAAGCGATTTTAGTGTGGGCTGATATTTCTTTAGGGAAGTCCAGACCGGTGCCAGATTGGTTCCGCGCCGTAATTCAAGGTGGGTAACTAAAATTTTCACCGCTGGTGTGACTGCTGGAGTCACTCAATAGATAGATGTAGGTTGATAATAGAGAATCTATTGACCTCAAAAGGTTGCGATCTTCGCCGGGATGTGTTTTTGATCGTAATGGTGAGTTAATGGGTCCGGGTGTGACCACATTTACTCTGTATGGGCGCTCATCTTTCCATTCGTTTGATTGTAATGTCGCATAAGCATTGAGAGCCGATTTTGATACGGCGTAACCACCCCAGTATGCATCTAGAGACATTGCATGGGTGTCGGAAGTAAGAACGACTGAACCAGAACCGGAGGCTTCGAATAGAGGTTCGCAAGCTCGAGTCAAGAGTGCGGGGGCAATGACATTGACCTTAAAAAGATCCTGCCATTCGGAAAGTCCCAAGTGTCGAATAGGGCCAAGCTCTGTAATGTGGGTTGCGCAATGGACAAACCCGTGAAGAGGCCCGATATTTGTTTTGATAACCGTATTAATATTCTTAAATTCTATTTCAGTGGCCTTGCAGAGATCAAGTTCTAAGATGGCCGGTTCCGGATTACCATTTGATTTGATTAGGTCGTAGGTTTCATTGAGGGCATCTAAATTCCGACCACTTAGCAACACAGTCGCGCCGAGATCGGCACATAAGACCGATAGAGCTCGCCCAATTCCGCTAGAAGCACCGGTGATTAGAACAGATTTGTTATCGAGTCGAATGTTGGTGTCGAGGATTTCAATTAATGGTTTCATAATGATTCTAAGATAATTTTTGATGCTTTGATGCCACTTCGAACTGCGGCTTCGAGTGTGGCTGGATAGCGTTGATAGGTGTAGTCACCTGCGAGAATAATGCCTTTTTTTTCAGTGATTTGTGCGGGTCGTTTAAGCCCCGGTGTGCATGAGAAAGTCGCCCGTTTTTCGGCAAGCACTTTGCTCCACAATGGTGTTCCAAAAGAAAATTTTTCATTAAGGATGTCCGCAGATCTGATCGCTAACTGCTCACTTGTTAAGTCCTGGTGTGGGCCTGATCCACTGATGACAATACCAATAAGGCCCAAATCTTGGTGAGTAATTCCTCGATCGAACACCCAATGAGCGTAGGGTGAATTCAGTCCAATCATTCGAGTGTCAGTTGATATATTTTTTGTGTATTGATGATAGATAGTGTAAACGGGTTCGTAGGTAAATTGGTTGATTAGGTTCAATGTTGCTTGAATCATTGATGACTCTTTAAACACGCTTTGTACATTGTGAGGCGATGTTGCCACCACAATATGAGAAAAACACTTCATCGATCCTTCTATCATTAATTCATTATTTTTTCCTTGCGTAATTCTCGCGCGGCGCCCTAAACAAATTGTTCCTTCACGTTTTTCAATAAATCTTGCTGCTCGTGACGCGAAGAGCGATGTTAAGTCAACCGTGGGGAATAATAAATCACTGCTATCTTCTGGCCCCAATAGGGCATCTGTAATCACGTTGGTGAATACCGAGGCGCACCCTCGTTCACACTGAATGTTAAGTGCTGACAGGCAAATAGGGTTCCACAGAAGCTCTATTAATGTCGCTGTTTGTTGATAACGTAAAAGCAAATCGAGCACAGAATCGGACGGCTCCACGACAAGCTTTCCTCCTTTAACTATCTGCAAAAATTTAAGAGCTGAAAATTTGTCGGCCAGGCTTAGTCCTCGTGCAAACAGGAACCCCAGCAAGCGTTTTCCCGGAATATAATTGGGTGGTGTGTTGATGTGCAATGGACCATAGGAATATCTAAAAGGCTGTCGGTCAATATTGAGAGACTCTAGGGGCATCTTTATGCTGTCTAGCAATGAGACTGTCGCCGTATAGGCCCCTGATAGAAGGTGTATGCCATTGTCGACGATTTGTTCGTTAAGCGTGATCAATCGAGCACGGCCTCCAAGGATCCGTGAAGTTTCAAATAGTGTTGTCTTCACTCCAGAATCCGTCAGCGCAACGCCAGCCGCAAGTCCAGCCCACCCAGCTCCGATAACTGCAACGTTAGGAGATGTCATTTTTTATAGTTTTGACCAAACTCTCCACGCAATCCATAATTTTTGAATTGGTGTCAACGTTTGGCGCCTGATGAATGAGCGAGAAGGATTGGATGCGATTTTTTGGAGAAGTTTGCGATAAATAGCACTCATGATTAATCCAGCTTTTTGAAGCTGCCTATCATCTCTGTGCAAATTTGAATGGGCGACATCGAAAAGATCGATAGCAATTTTGACTTGATTTTTGACTAAAGTATCGAAAGATTTTGTTCCCACGGCACTTAGAATTGTTTCTCTGCTAAGTCCTACGTGTTGCAGCTCTTCAAGTGGTATGTATATCCTGCCACGAGTTAAATCCTCGTTGATGTCTCTCAAAATATTTGTTAACTGCAGAGCGAGCCCTAACTGCTCAGCATAGATAAGTGTGCTCGGGTGGGAATAGCCAAAAATATTTGCCGAGAGTATACCAACGGCGCTTGCGGATCGATAACAGTAATGTGTGAGCTGCTCTTTAGTCTCGTATTGCGTTTTATCAAGATCCATCAACATCCCTTCGATAATGAGCTCGAAGTATTTCTTCTCCAATTTGTATGGCTCAATAAAGGGAAAGAGTGCTCGCGTGACAGGATGTTGGGGCGATCCTGCCCACATGTTGTTTAGTTCATGGTTCCACCAACCTAACTTTGCTCTCGCAACCTGTTCATCGGAGGGTTCATCCACTACGTCGTCAACCTCTCGGCAAAACGCATATAAAGCAGTAATGGCCTCACGTTTATTTTTTTCAAGAAATAAGAAGCTGTAGTAAAAACTTGATCCGCTTTGTATGGTTTTTTGGGCGCAGTACTCTTGTGGCGTCATTATTTGTGAAAAACCGTTTGGAGAAGAATGGATACGAAGTCAAATGAGTTGATTTTATGGTTTGTAGCGAAAACATTGCCTCGAGAAGCAGAGAGCTTTCTCGTCACTTGCAAACCCGATTTAACGATTGATTTTATTTCGATACCAATTCTGCCAGGAAGTATCTCGTAGAGTTCGGCGCCATCAAGGAGGTATTGATGTGCGCGTTTAATTTGAAATTCCATAAGATTGAGCCAGCTCAAATCAAACACTTCATTTTTAATGTGGTCCTCAGTGACGCCAAAAGAGATCATCTCGTCTTGAGGGAGGTAGATTCTTCCTAATTCATAGTCCTCAGAGATATCTTGAAGAAAATTAATGATTTGCAGGCTGGTGCAAATAGAATCTGACCATTTGAGATGGTCGTCGTGAGTATAGCCAAACAAGTGCAGCAGAATACGTCCGATTGGGTTAGCTGATCTGTCACAATATAACTTAAGCTGTGTGAAGTTTTCGTATCGTTTGATGGTGAGGTCCTGCTCAAAAGCATCTAGCAATTGGAAAAATAGGGTAATGGGCAGGTTATGTTGAGCGATCAACGTGCCGAGCTCAGAGAAAAATGTTGTGAGTGGTGGTTGGTTGCATTGGATTTTCTTCAATTCCTCTCGGAAAAATTCCAAACGCTCTTGTTTAAAGGTGGCGGGTAGTTCGCCGGAGTCAGCGATATCATCTGCTGATCGCGCAAAGTTATATATTGTCTCGATTGGGGCCCTTAAATGTTTGGGCAATACTATCGAGGCGATGGGAAAGTTTTCGTAGTGATCAACGGGCAAAGCGCGATATCCATTAAGTAAAACATGTCTATGGTAATTGAGTGATCGAAAAATTTCACGCTCAAACAACCGGGATATGTGGATTATAGTAGAATGCGGTGTATGCGAATGTGGCGGAATTGGTAGACGCACCAGATTTAGGTTCTGGCGCCGAGAGGCGTGAGAGTTCGAGTCTCTCCTTTCGCACCAAATTTATGTAGTAGTTCGAGGCGCTAGCTGCGCTGTTTTAACGTAACCGCTCTCTACTCGAGTGAGCGTCTACGCACATTTTTTTTTGGGAATAGTATGGACTCAACGCTTGAGACGATCAGCAACTTAGAAAGAAAAATGTCAATTTCAGTGCCAATGGCTGAGATTAACAGTGAGATAATTTCGCGGATAGGCAAGTTATCCAAGACCGTAAAAGTCGCTGGCTTTAGGCCTGGGAAGGTTCCAGTGAAGATTGTTGAGCAGCAACATGGAAGCCAAGTGCGTAGTGAGGTGATGAGTGACGTTATTGGTAAGAATTTTGGAGAGGCTTTAGAACAGAAAGAATTGAGGATAGCAGGGCTTCCTAAAATTGATGTCCAAGCGAAGGAAGAGAAAGACGAAAACTTTGTTTTTACAGCTACATTCGAGGTTTATCCCTCAGTCGAAATCAAGGACATTGCGAACTGCTCAATTGATAAGCCAACCGTTAAGGTTGGAGATGCTGAAGTTGATTCAACACTCGGCATCATGCAAAAACAAAGAGCTAACTTTGTGATTAGTGACAAAGCAGCAGAGATTGGCGACCAAGTGAAATTAGATTTTAAAGGCTCTGTTGACGGTGAGTTCTTTGAAGGGGGCACAGGTGAGGGTGTAGTGATGTCCCTCGGAGAAGGTCGATTAGTAGCTGATTTTGAAAATGCGTTGACGGGATTGAAAGCTGCCGATGAGAAGTCCTTTGATGTTCAATTTCCCGATGACTATCCTGGAAAGGATTTAGCGGGTAAGAAAGCACAGTTCGAAGTTAAGGTCCACGAGGTTTTGGGTCCCGTTTTGCCTGAGGTTAATGCAGATTTTGCTAAAGAACTTGGTTTTGAGGATGGTGACGTAGTCAAGCTTCGTGGTGATGTTAAGAAAAACGTGGATTCTGAGGTTGCTAAGCGACTGGAGTCGCGCCAAAAGGATTTCGTCATGAAGACGTTGCTTGATCAGGCGGAGTTTGATGTGCCTAAAGCTTTAATCGGTGAAGAGGGGCAGAGGCTTTCTGATCAAATGAAGCAGAATATGGAATCGCGTGGAGTGAAAGTTGGAGACGTTACTCTTCCACAAGAAATGTTCGCGGAAGAGGCCACGCGTCGCGTCAAGCTGGGTTTAATCATTGCGCACATAGCAGAGAAAAATGAATTGCAACCGAAGCCTGATCAACTCAAAGAAGTGGTTGAGGAAATGGCGAATGGATATGAAAAACCTCAAGAAGTTCGAGATTGGTACTACAAAAACCCGCAACGATTGAGAGAGATAGAATCGTTCGTGGTTGAAAAGAATGTGGTGTCTTGGGCGTTAGAAAAAGCGCAAATAACGGAAGTTGAGTTAAGCTTTAACGAACTCATGGGAATAGATAAATGATTATAAACGGTAGTGATTACCCAGCACCATCTGCACTTGGAATGGTGCCGATGGTCATTGAGCAAAGTGGCCGAGGAGAGAGGGCCTATGATATTTACTCGCGTCTATTAAAAGAGCGAGTGATCTTTTTGGTGGGCCCGGTAAATGAGTTAACTGCTAACTTGGTGGTTGCACAGCTTTTGTTTTTGGAGTCTGAGAATCCTGATAAGGACATTTCTCTATATATCAACTCGCCCGGGGGGGTCGTTTCGGCAGGCATGGCCATTTACGACACGATGCAGTTTATCAAGCCCGATGTAAGCACGTTGTGCATTGGTCAGGCAGCGAGTATGGGAGCATTCTTGCTTACAGCTGGTCAAAAAGGTAAACGATTCGTGCTTCCTAACTCGCGTGTGATGATTCATCAGCCACTTGGTGGTTTCCAAGGACAAGCGTCTGATATTGAAATTCACGCAAAAGAGATTCTTTATCTGAAAGATCGTTTGAATCGCTTGTTGTCCGACCATACTGGGCAGTCCATTGAGTCGATCAAAAATGATACCGATCGAGATAATTTTCTCGGAGCCGAAGAAGCGGTCACGTACGGTTTAGTTGATGAGGTGCTGTCTAAAAGAATTTAGAACTTGATGCGTTTAATCGGGTCTATCGTTTTCTTAGAAATATTTAAATACGAAAAAATAAAATAGTGTTTCATGACTGAAAATAACGACAGCAATACAGAAAAGCTTCTTTACTGTTCTTTTTGTGGCAAGAGTCAACAAGAGGTGAAGAAGTTAATAGCAGGGCCCTCTGTGTTCATCTGTGATGAATGCATAGAGCTGTGTAACGATATAATTATAGAAGAAGCTCTGGCTGAGACAGGGGTCGATGATAAGACATCGTCATTACCTGTTCCCAAGAAAATTAGGGAGAGTCTTGACGACTACGTTATTGGGCAGGAGTTAGCGAAACGTATTTTATCAGTTGCAGTCTATAACCACTATCGACGTTTGCATGAGACCACCAACGACGACGTTGAGTTGTCCAAATCCAATATTTTGTTAGTCGGTCCGACTGGTTCAGGAAAAACATTACTTGCTCAAACGCTTGCGCGTTTGTTAAATGTTCCATTTGTGATGGCCGATGCTACGACCCTTACCGAAGCAGGGTATGTAGGGGAGGATGTCGAAAACATCATACAAAAGCTCTTGCAGAAATGTGACTATGACGTTGACCGTGCTCAGCGAGGTATAGTTTACATAGATGAAATTGATAAGGTGTCGCGAAAAACGGATAATCCATCCATTACCCGAGATGTTTCCGGGGAGGGTGTCCAACAAGCGCTGTTGAAGCTTATTGAGGGGACGATTGCATCCGTGCCACCGCAGGGGGGGCGCAAACATCCAAACCAAGAGTTCGTCCAAGTCGACACCAGTAATATTTTGTTTATTTGTGGCGGAGCTTTTGATGGGCTAGAAAAAATTATACGTGATCGCTCAGATAAAAGCGGTATTGGTTTCGGTGCTGAGGTTAAGCCTAAGAACGCCGCACGAGATCTTGGTGACGTGTTGAAGAGTGTCGAACCGGGGGATCTTATTAAGTTCGGATTGATTCCTGAGTTTGTCGGAAGGTTACCTGTGTTGGCAACTTTGGAGGAATTGGATGAAAATGCATTGATCCAAATCCTAACTGAGCCTAAAAATTCATTGCTCAAACAGTACAAAAAAATGTTTGCGATGGAGGGGGCTGACTTAGATATTAGATCTGATGCGCTTTCCGTGATAGCTCGCAAGTCAGTTCAACGAAAAACGGGCGCACGCGGCCTGAGGTCTATCATTGAGAGCGTGCTGCTTGATGTGATGTATGAACTTCCATCATTAAAAAATGTTGAGAAGGTTGTTGTTGACGGAAGCACTGTGTCGGAAGGAACGAAGCCACTTTTGATTTACTCGGATCAAGATAGTACGTCTTCTCACTCTCTAGCATCAAACGCATAATAAGCAGTTGGTCTTGAATTTTTGTATTTAGTCTCAATGTATTGAGTTAGTGTGATAACTTAAAAGGTCCAAACATGAGTGAGAAAACCCAGGAAAACGAGACAAATAGTGCCTACCCCCTAATTCCTCTTAGAGATGTGGTTGTGTTTCCTCACATGGTGATACCGCTTTTCGTTGGTCGGGCAAAATCAAATAAAGCTTTGGAAGTTGCTATGGAGGCAGGCAAGCATGTCATGCTTGTGGCTCAAAAAACCGCAGCCAAAGATGATCCTGATGCTTCTGATTTATATCAAGTCGGCAGTATTGCGAATATCCTGCAAATGCTCAAGCTCCCAGATGGTACCGTGAAGGTCCTAGTTGAGGGGGTCAAGCGAGCGCGCCTAGAGCATGTGGTGGATGAGGAAACACATCTGAGTTGCGATATCCAAGAAATAGAGTCGTCTCCGGGCGATCCATCAAAGTTGGAGGGGATGCGCAGAGCTCTAGTCACCCAATTCGAGCAGTACGTTAAAGTTAACAAGAAAATACCACCAGAGATCTTAACTTCTCTAGCAGGAGTTGATGAGGCTGGTAGGTTGGCCGACACTGTAGCGGCCCACTTACCATTAAAAATCGTTCAGAAGCAAGAGGTGTTGGAGTTGGCTGATGTTAAAGCGCGACTTGAGCACCTGCTGGGCTTGTTGGAGTCTGAATTAGATATTATGCAAGTCGAGCGCCGCATTCGTGGTCGTGTCAAACGTCAAATGGAGAAAAGTCAGCGAGAGTATTATTTAAATGAGCAAGTTAAGGCGATTCAAAAAGAGCTTGGTGACTCAGAAGACGGTGCAGACATAGAGGAACTTGAGAAAAAAATTAAATTAGCCAGAATGCCTAAAGAGGCAAAAAGTAAGGTTGATGGGGAGTTGAAAAAGTTAAAATTAATGTCTCCAATGTCTGCAGAAGCGTCAGTCGTTAGGAATTATATAGAGACCTTAATTGGTTTGCCTTGGAAGAAGAAAAGTAAAGTTTCGGCTGATCTTAAAGCGGCCGAAAAGATCCTCAACGAAGATCATTATGGGTTGGACAAAGTCAAAGAACGAATCATTGAGTATCTAGCGGTGCAGCAGCGTGTAGATAAACTCAAGGCTCCCATTATTTGTCTTGTGGGACCTCCGGGCGTTGGAAAAACCTCCTTAGGGCAGTCAATCGCCAAAGCAACTAATCGCTTATTTACTCGAATGTCTCTAGGCGGTGTTAGAGATGAATCTGAAATTCGAGGGCATAGAAGGACATATATCGGTTCGATGCCCGGCAAAATTCTGCAAAATATGGGAAAAG
Source organism: uncultured Pseudomonadota bacterium (assembly GCA_913057675.1). Lineage (GTDB taxonomy): Bacteria > Pseudomonadota > Gammaproteobacteria > Burkholderiales > Eutrophovitaceae > Eutrophovita. The sequence continues at coordinate 15,084 of CAJXOL010000002.1, forward strand.
TTGGCGTCCGAAATCCCTTATTTCTTCTCGATGAGGTAGATAAAATGGGAATGGACTTCCGTGGCGATCCCTCATCGGCACTTCTTGAGGTTTTGGATCCAGAGCAAAACGATAAGTTTGCAGATCATTATGTGGAAGTCGACTACGACTTGTCAGATGTCATGTTTGTGGCTACTGCTAACTCCATGAATATTCCTGGCCCTTTGCTGGATCGCATGGAGGTCATTCGATTGGCTGGGTATACAGAAGACGAAAAAATAAATATCGCAATACGTTATTTGTTACCAAAGCAACTAAAAAATAATGGCGTTGGTGAAAGTGAGATCTCAATTTCGGATGGTGCAATTAGGGACATTGTTAGGTACTACACACGAGAGGCTGGTGTGCGTTCATTAGAAAGAGAAATTTCAAAAATCTGCCGAAAAGTGGTAACTGCGATTTCGGTAAACAAGCTATCAAAAAAAGTAAGTGTCACGGCCAAAAACTTAGATAAATACTTGGGCGTGCGTAAATTTAGTTTTGGACTTGCTGAAAAGAAAAACCAAATTGGCCAGGTTACTGGGTTGGCCTGGACAGAAGTGGGAGGTGAGTTACTCACCATTGAGTCAGTTATTCTCCCTGGAAAAGGAAACATACAACGCACAGGTTCGCTTGGTGATGTAATGAAGGAGTCTGTTGAGGCTGCACGCTCAGTTGTGCGTTCTAGAGCCCATGTCTTAGGTATCGCTGATGATGTCTTTGAGAAGCACGATATTCATGTCCACGTTCCAGAGGGCGCTACCCCTAAGGATGGTCCATCGGCTGGTGTAGCGATGACTATCGCTTTGGTCTCTTCAATTACTAAGATACCCGTCCGATGCGATGTCGCGATGACGGGGGAAATTACTCTGCGAGGTGAAGTGCTTGCTATTGGCGGCTTAAAAGAAAAATTATTGGCAGCCCATAGAGGCGGTATCAAAACAGTACTTATACCTCAGGAAAATATTAAAGATTTAGTCGACATACCGGAAAACATAAAAGGTAAAATAGAAATACGCCCGATGAAATGGATCGACGAAGCCCTTGATATTGCTCTAGAACATCGGCCAATCTCTCTACCAATAGATCAGTCTAGCGAGGCGGCCATCCCACCTGGTGAAACTAACGGTGGGAAGCCTACTCGAGTTAAGCACTAAACTGGGGCATAACGCCTGATTTTCGGTTTTTATTACAACTTTTAGTCGTGTATGCTTGACACCAACAATTTACAGTTGCTATAAATGCATGGGAGCTATGAAGGGTTCTGATGAGACCTTTGAAACGCTCCTTTAATGAGAGATTTTGAGAGACGGGTTAAGGTAGATAATTGACTCGTTAATTTTTTATAATAATTAAAACGAAAGGATTTGATGTGAATAAATCAGAATTAGTAGAAGCAATGGCCGCAGCTGCCGACATTTCTAAAGCAGCTGCAGAGCGCGCCTTAGACGGAGCGACATCAGCTATTACTGGTGCCCTGAAGGGTGGGGATCAAGTCACAATCGTTGGGTTTGGGAGCTTCCTAGTTGGCGAAAGAGGTGAGCGTATGGGTAGAAATCCTCGCACAGGTGAAAGCATTAAAATTAAAGCTTCCAAGTCTCCTAAATTTCGGGCTGGTAAAGCGCTCAAGGATGCAGTAAACTAGCGCGCTTTTCGCAATTAGCACGGTACAGTTTCTCGGAAGCTTAAGTTAAGTCTTGAGATTCTTCGGGTGCTTAGCTCAGCTGGTAGAGCGTCGCCCTTACAAGGCGAATGTCGGGAGTTCGAGCCTCTCAGCACCCACCAGACCGATGTTAAGGAGTGGTAGTTCAGTTGGTTAGAATACCGGCCTGTCACGCCGGGGGTCGCGGGTTCGAGTCCCGTCCACTCCGCCAATATGAAAAAGGCGAACGCAAGTTCGCCTTTTTTGTTAATCTACGTCTTTGATAATTTGACACCGTTTGTTAGGTCCTCCACATGTTCGAGTTCTTAAGTAAGTACAAAATATTTTCCCAGGCGATATTGGTTTTGATCGTTCTAACGTTCGCATCCATTGGGGTGGGTTCCTATTTTAGCGCTGGCAATTCATCGGAAATTATTGCGCAAGTTGGTAATTCCGTAATCTCGCGACAAGAATTAGCCATGATGGTCAGTCAAGAGCAAGACCGGCTCCGGCCTCAGACTCAGGCGAATCCGCAAGCCGCTGAGTATCTGCAAACTGATGAGTTTAAAGCTTCGATACTGAATAATATTATTCAGCGTCGTCTGTTACTGAATCAGGCAAGAAGCATGGGCATGATGGTGTCTCCTGAGGAACTGACAGAGGTCATTGGAGGGGTGCCAGCATTCTTTGATGATTCAGGTGTGTTTTCCGTTGAGAAGTATGAGCGCCTCTTACGCGCTCAAAACTTGGTGCCAGCCGAATTCGAAACTCAGATTGAGCAAGATCTATTGGTAGGTCGCCTACAAAATGTCATTACGCAAAGTGCAATTGTCTCAGACTCAGTAGTGCGTCGACTGGTAAAGCAGCGGGGCCAGCAGCGAGAGGTCAGTCAGTTAATTTTCTCACCTGCGACCTACCGTGAGTCCATTTCTGTAACTGATGAAGATGTTCGACAATATTTTGATGACAATGTGAATCTCTTCAAGCTTCCTGAGCGAGCAAAGGTGGAGTATTTAGTTCTCAATGAAGAGTCAGCTGGATCTTCGGTTTCTATATCTGATGAGGAATTACGTCAGTCCTATGAAGATCGTATAGCAGAATTTCAGGGAATTGAAGAACGTAAGGCGAGTCATATTCTAATTTCTGTCGTAGAAGACGGCTCTGATGCTGAAAAAAATGTGGCTCGTGAGCGTGCTACGGAGTTACTCGAGATCGTAAAGAAAGATCCTTCTCAGTTTGGAGCCTTAGCCCAAGAGTTTTCAAATGATCCTGGGTCAGCCGAAAATGATGGTGACCTCGGTTTTCTCCAACGGGGACTCATGGTTGAGTCTTTTGATAAAGCACTGTTTGAATCTGCGAAAGGCTCTATCGTAGGTCCGATCGAAACACCATACGGATATCATATTGTGCGCGTTGATGACATTAAGGAAGTAAACACAACGTCCTTTGAAGATGCGAAAGAAGCCATTGAAAAAGACGTGCGTCAGTCCAAGGTTGAGGAAACATATCTCAGTGCATCACAAACATTTAGTGACAGGGTATATACGGATTACGACAGTTTGTCTCCGGTAGCCGACGAGCTAGGCCTTACGATTCAAACAAGCGATTGGGTGACCCGTGATAGCGCAGGTTACAATACGCTACTGGCAAAACCAGAACTTCTTCAAGCTATATTCTCTGCGGAATCACTTGAAGAGAAACGCAATACTGAGGCTTTTGAAGTGCAACCTAAAACAATGGTGGCTGCGCGCGTGGTTGAATACGCACTTGAAGAAGATATGCCGTTCGAAGATGTTGCTGGGGAGATCGGGGATTTTTTAAAGTCTCAAGGATCTCTCGACAAAGTTGTCGCGGAAGGTGAATCTACTCTTGCGACCATTCAAGCCGGGCAGGAGGTCATCAGTGAAGAGTGGTCTAAGCCGGGCATGGTAACATTAGTCAAAAGGCAGGGGCTGCATCCAGAGGGCTTGAGAGCCATTTTTGGAGTCTCTAAAGAGGATTTGCCAGCGCATGTTGGGATGACCATAGACGATGGTCGCTATGTCATCTTTCGGGTCACTAAGGTTGTTGATTTGGACGAGGTGACGGAAGATGATTTGAGCACGGCCAAAAGACAATTAGAGCAAATGCTCATGCAGCAACAAATGGGCGCATATATTGCGAGCCTGCGTGAAAACGGTCATGTCCGTATTAAAAGCGACGAAGCTGACCCGGACAATCTAACTAATTAATTGTTTATTGACTTAGTCTAACGGGGCTACTCCTGACGTATTGAAGCCTGCATCTACGTAGGTGATTTCACCGGTGATACCGCTAGCTAAATCACTTAGTAGGAAGGCGGCCGCATTCCCCACCTCATCAATGGTGATATTTCGTTTTAATGGAGCCGTTTTGGCTGCAAATGACAACAGTTTCGAGAAGCTCCCAATTCCTGCAGCCGCTAGCGTTTTTATAGGGCCCGCAGAGATTGCGTTGACCCGTATATTGTCAGAGCCGAGGCTATGAGCCATATATCGCACATTAGCTTCTAGACTGGCCTTGGCCAAACCCATAACATTGTAACTTGGAAAAGCTCGCTGAGAGCCAAGGTACGTCAACGCTAAGAGAGCGGCGTTTCGGCCTATCATTAGAGGATGAGCTGCTTGGGCCAGTGCTGAGAAGCTGTAGGAGCTGATATCGTGAGCAATGTGGAAGGCCTCCCTCGTAACCGAGTCAAGATAGTTACCACTTAGGGCTTCCCTTGGCGCAAATGCAATTGAGTGGACCAGTCCATCGAGGTGGCCCCACTCAGTCTTCAGTGATGCGCACATCGCATATATTTCTTCATCGCTGCCGACATCGCAGGGAAAGACAAGATCGGTCTCAAAGTCCTGAGCCAGATTTCTAACTCTTTTTTCTATTTTCTCTCCGCCTGCATAACTGAATGCAAGAGTGGCTCCTTCCCGAATAGCCGCTTTAGCAATGCCATAGGCAATTGAACGGTTACTGAGAAGTCCAGTAATTAATAGCTTTTTGTCAGTAAGGATTCCCATTGGTGTGCCATTTTGTAATTGTGATGATTATTTTACCGCTCTAGTATCTTTGAGACACTGGGAATGGCAAGGTTTTTATAAATCTTTATTTTCTGATTCACTCGAATGATAGATCCGTTAATTTTATTCCACTTTCTGAGGCCTTTGATGGACACTCCATAACGTTTAGCAATACCCGAGAGCGTATCTCCTCGCTTTACTCGATAAACGATTTTTTTTCCATAAATGGAGTTAGGTTGAGAAAACTCAGGTAGTTGCCAGGTTTCATTCAAGTTCGACGAATCCGATGAAGAGGGTAAAGGTACGAGTACCGATTGACCTACTTGAATAGGGAAATATGGATCTAAACTATTAATGGCGCGAAGTTTATCGAGATTGATGTTGAAATTTTTAGCCGTTTGAGAGAGCGTGTCTCCGTTTTTGAATTTGTAGGTTCCCCAACTCAGAAAGGAATCAGTATGTTCGTTTAAATTATCGTTAAACCTTTCCATTCGATCGCTTGGAATGAGCATCAAGCCCTCACCATTGGTCGTAAAAACTGGGCGATTATGAGATGGGTTTAGCATTTCAAATTCCTCTACGTCAATTTCTGCAAATTCAGCTGCTAATTTTATATCTATCAGATGAGGAATCGGTACTGATGTGAAATATGCATAGTCTGCAACGTGAGGCAGATTCAGGTTGCCCGCATTTGCTTCACGGACAATGTTTTTAATAGCTTGCAATTTAGGGACGTAATTTCTAGTCTCTTTCGGCATCTTTAAGTCGAAGTATGTGACTCCTTTTCCTCGACCTTTATTTCGTTTAATCGATCGCCTCAACCCATTTTCACCCCAATTGTAAGCAGCCAAAGCAAGTTGCCAGTCATTAAATTCAGCATGTAATACTTGCAGGTAATCTAGTGCAGCCTTGGTTGATGCGATTACATCTCGACGCTCATCGCGCCACCATGTTTGCTCTAAACCGTAGTTCTTTCCAGTGGAAGGTATGAATTGCCACAAGCCTGCAGCGTGTGCTCGAGAATAAGCAACCGGGTAGTAGGCACTCTCGACCATAGGTAATAGAGCTAATTCGGTTGGCATATTTCTTTTTTCTAGTTCACCTAGAATGAAATGTATGTACTTTTGACTACGATTGAAAATCCTACTTAGATAGGCGATATTATTTTTATACCGTTTTTCGAAATTTATTACACGTTTGCCTTGAGCATTTCTATGAATGAATAATTTCTGACCTATTCGTATGATGGATCCGTTTATTTTATTCCGAGCCTTTAGCGCTTTCACGGAGACTCCGTAGCGCTCAGAAAGACCAGAGAGCGTGTCGCCTCTTTTTACCACGTGGGTGATCTCTTTTTTGCCATAAACGATTTCAGGGATACCAAAACCGTTGATGAGACGAGGCCAAATGCTGGGCATTGAGACCAATGATATGTGCTGAGGTGCGAGGTTCGACTGCGGATATATATAGTTGAAGGACCAAAAGCTCACTGTTTTGATATCATTTCCACTGATGAATTTCTCAATAGCCTCTTTGTCATCTGAGATTGGATCTGCGCGAGCAGTATTCAGTATGAAACAAGCAATGAGGGTGGCCAATAACATTAATGTATTGTGGTTTCGCATAACTGTGACGTCACTCAATTAGCGCTTGTGAACTTAAAAATCATTTTTCCATTCTCGGATCGCAGCAAATACCTCAGTCGGGCTAAACAGAGGCTTATGCGCCTGATTTTGCGCTGTACTTATAACTGTTGGTTCGTCACATCGCAGGAATGGATTTACTGATTTTTCGAATCCAATTGAAGTAGGGAGGGAAATTTTTTGATCAGATAATTTGGAGTTAATGAGGTCCTCATAATCTATCAATATTGTATTATTCGGTTCTACAACTCGAGCAAATTTAATATTGGCTAACGTGTACTCGTGTGTGCAGTAAACCTCAGTAGCATCAGGTAAATGAGCAAGCTTTTCTAAGGAGTTAAACATTTGTGGCGGCGTGCCTTCAAAGATTCTCCCACAACCACACGAGAACAGAGTGTCGCCACAAAACACCCGTTGGTCATCAAAATAAGCGATGTGTCCCGAGGTATGCCCAGGTATGTCAAGGACAGTAAACGAGAGACCTAATTGCTCTAATCTCACTTCGTCGCCTTCAACGAGTTTGTGAGAAATGTTAGGGATATTTTCAGTTTTTGGACCATAAACAGGAACATCGTGTTTACCAATGATGTTTTTTATCCCTCCAATATGATCGGCGTGATGGTGCGTGATCAAAATCCCAGATAGGCTAAGATCATTCGAGTCTAAAAAATCCAGAACTGGCTGCGAGTCACCCGGATCAACAATCACTGCGTGCGTTTGGTTGTGTATTGTCCAAATGTAATTGTCTTGGAAGGCCTTAACCGGATAGACTTGCGTATTATTCATATACTCTTATCTTTAATGCCAGTAGATTAAATGTCAACACGTGAGGATAAAGTAAATTTAGTAGATTGTTTTTCGGGCTCATTAGGTAAAGATTTACTGAGCGTGGAGCGGCCAATTATTGACGGTATGATTTCAGATGTCTTTGGATTTAATGCCGTTCAAATTGGCTCGCCAGAGTACGACTTTTTGGCTCATAGTCGTATTCCTAATAAATTTTTAATGTCTGAATCTTCCCTAAGTCATATCTGCGGTCTGTCTCATCAAAATCCCATAAAATCTAACTCTATAGACTTGGTGGTTTTGCCACACGGTCTAGAGTTCAGTATAAATCCACACAGTGTTGTGAGAGAGATTGAGAGAATTTTGGTTCCTGGTGGGTCTTTAGTTTTATCAGGATTTAACCCCATGAGCTTTTGGGGCGCGCGTTACTTGTTAAATAAATACATAGTTAAGAGAAATGGTGTCCCAGCAGAGTTATTAAGCTTGTGGCGAGTTAAGGATTGGTTAAAGCTGTTGAGTATCGAAATTGAGGCTGGCCGTTGGGGTTTTTATCGACCAGCCATACAATCGGACAAGTGGCGTGAACGTTTTCTATTTTTGGAGTCGGCGGGGGATCGGTGGTGGCCTATATTAGGCAGCATTTATATGCTTAAAGGTGTTAAAAAAGTTCGAGGGATGCGTTTATCAATAGATCGTTGGTCTTCTTATGGGTCGGTTCGACCAGCGGTCAGATCAACGAATAAGGAGACAGCAAAATTGATTGACTTTCGTGAGGTGGATGAGTGAAAGTTAGCAGCACAATTGACATATATACTGATGGGGCTTGTAAAGGCAATCCTGGTCCTGGTGGTTGGGGTGCCTATCTGCTTTCAGGGGTACATGAAAAGGAGATTTTTGGGGGAGAGGCTGAAACCACTAATAATAGAATGGAACTGACAGCGGTAATAGAGGCGCTACGAACGTTGAAAAATCCCTCAAAAATTCGTTTATTTATCGATTCGCAATATGTTAAAAATGGTATCAATCTGTGGATTGAGAATTGGAAAAAGACAGGTTGGAAAACCAGTAATAAAAAACCAGTGAAAAATGTGGACTTATGGATGATGCTTGATGCGCTTGTCCCTCGGCATGAGATCGAATGGATATGGGTAAAAGGACACGCTGGAAATTTAGGTAATGAGCGTGCTGATGCCCTTGCAAATCGGGGAGTCCCGATTTGAACCGAATAAATAGCATTAGACTAAGGAGTATTGAGTGCGTTACGTCATTTTAGATACCGAGACCACAGGACTTAGCCCAGCAAACGGTCATCGAATTATAGAAATTGCTGCGATTGAAGTGGATGGTCGAAATGTCACGAATAATACTTTTCAGGTTTATTTGAATCCACAGCGTCTCGTAGAGCCTGAGGCATTCAAAGTTCACGGGTTAAGTGATCAATTTTTAGAAGATAAACCAAAATTTAGCGCTATCGTTGACGATTTTTTGATGTTCGTTAAAGACAGTCATGTTGTGATTCACAATGCTCCTTTTGATATTGGGTTCTTGAATATGGAGCTCGAGAATTCTGGATTTGGTAAGTTTGCTGACTACTGTGATGATATTATCGATTCTCTTGTTCTGGCGCGACGCTTGCACCCTGGGCGGAGAAATTCACTCGATGCATTGTGTGAGCGGTATGCTGTAGATCGCTCGTCCCGAACGCTTCATGGCGCATTGATAGATACTCAATTACTTGCTCAGGTCTACTTATCTATGACGCGGGGTCAGGATAGTTTGTTAAGTGACGATGCTGATGAGGCAGAGTCGTTATCAGATCATAGGCCTGAAGGTTTCGAAAAACATGTTGTGGTCGTTAAGGCATCGAAACAAGAGCTAAGTGCTCATGCTGACTATTTAGAGAAATTAGCAAGCGCTGAGAGTGTTCAACCGATATGGACAAGCGGAACTGAATAAATGGGTCAATCAGTTAAGGTTCAGCGTTCGACCTATAAAAAATCGAACCTGCCGTCAAAACAATGTCTCGTTTGCCAAAAGTCATTTTCATGGCGCAAGAAATGGGAGCGGGACTGGGAACAGGTGAAGTATTGCTCGGAGCGCTGTCGTCGCTCAACGGTGTCTTGAGTTGATTATGAGACAGTTGCGCCTTATCTTGGGAGACCAGCTCAATTTAAATCACTCTTGGTTTAATTCGATCGACAGTGAAGTGATCTACCTGATGATGGAGGTTAAGTCGGAGGCGAATCGGTCTCCTCTGCATGCGCAAAAAATATTAGGCACATTCGCAGCTATGCGATTTTTTTCAAAAACGTTGATTGATCGAGGCCATCATGTCGAATATGTTGATATCAACGCGAGCGAAAATCATCACAGCTTTAGCGGTAATTTAGGACATTTCTGTCACAAATTAGCGATCAAGAAATTTGTTTGGCAAGAGCCCGATTCTTGGTATGTCGATCAGGAGTTGAATGGTTTTCTTGATAGGTCCGAGCTATCCGGCGGCAGTGTCCCGTCAGAGCATTTTTTCGAGGAGCGGGGCGCACTGGCATTTTTCATGGAAGAGAAAAAGTCTTGGAAAATGGAGAATTGGTATCGGCATTTACGACTCAAACATGATGTCTTAATGAGTGAATCTAAGCCCGTAGGAGGGGCTTGGAATTTTGACAAGGAAAATCGAAAAAACTGGCGTGGTGAGCCTGCACCTAATTCTTTGCGGAGACCGAAGCATGACCATACAAAATTATGGGGTGAAATAGTAGAGTCTGGTATCACTACGTTCGGCAATCCAACCTCTGAAGCCTTTCAATGGCCACTGAGTCGTGAGGAGTCATTGGTAATGCTTAAGGACTTCTGCTCTGCGAATGTAAGGTTCTTTGGTGATTATCAGGATGCAATGTCAGTTAAGCATCAGACACTTTTTCATTCGCTCCTCTCGTTCTCGTTAAATCTGAAAATGATTTCACCTCAAGAGGTAATTGACACGGTAGTGCAGGAGCTGGCTGAGGATTGGGAGAATATCGCAAGTATTGAGGGATTTGTGAGGCAAGTACTTGGGTGGAGAGAGTACATTCGTGGTATCTACTGGGCAAAAATGCCCGATTACTTGAAGAGTAATCACTTTCTATTTACCAGAGAGCTACCCAGTTGGTTCTGGACTGGTGATGTTGGGATGAATTGTTTAAGCACAACCATTAAACAATCGTTGAATACGGCTTATGCGCACCACATACAGCGATTAATGATTGTCGGTAATTTCTCGTTGCTGGCGGGATTGAATCCTCGCGACGTTCACCATTGGTATTTAGGTATTTATATTGACGCACTAGAGTGGGTTGAGGTACCTAATACGATTGGGATGAGTCAGTATGCGGATGGGGGTGTGCTTGCGACCAAGCCATATGTTTCTAGTAGCGCTTACATTCATCGGATGAGTGATTACTGTAAGGGTTGCCAATATAGCCGTAAAGAAAAGCACAACGCAAAATCCTGTCCATTCGACACTCTATATTGGGATTTTTTGTCGAGTCAAAGACGGTTTTTTGATAAAAACCCAAGAATGGCTATGATGCTAAAGAATTTGGATCGAAAATCAGATGAGGAGAAGAGTTTAATTGCGAATCACGCTAAGGTGTTGCGTGAGGATATTGAGAAGTTATAAGTTTTTTTAGACCTTTATCATGTTTTTTGAGCGTATATTTTGGGGGTGTTAGTATGCTGATGATGCGTAATTTATTACTAATTTTTCTGGGGATGGTGCCTTATCAGTTGGCAAGTGCTTGGAGTAGTGATGTTCAGGCGTCTGGTTCGTTCAAAGCGACTGTTGCTTATGAGACTCAAAACACATATCAGGTTCATATGTCTCCTGTGTCTAACTTACACTGGATAACTACAGAAGCGTGTGATTTAGAGTTGTTGTTTGACGACGTTGTTGTTGAGATTTACGAAAAAAATGGTCAGCGTTTTGGTGCTGTGTTCAAACTCGTGACAGAGGGAAGTACTCAAGAAGACTGGGCTACCTGTTCGGTAACAGGCTTATATAGTGAAGCGCCGAAATAATTGAGTCTCCATAGGGTTATGGCTGATTTTTTATTTTTTTGGTCAAATCTACGCTGATGCTATGCTTGAGCAATATACTCAGTGTTGGGTTTCTTGTAAGCAATTTCTCTAAAGACTGTCGATCCCATGTGATTACTTGTGTTCGTGTGCGTGTGATTGTTGTGGCAGACGCGCTGCTGTTATTGACAAGAGACATTTCCCCAATGAAGTTGCCATCAGAGATTTTAGCAATTTCGTGAGTATTTTTCATGATGGAAACTGTGCCATTTTGAATGAAATATAGTTTTTTAGGGACTTCATTCTGCGTTGTAAGTGTGATGTTTTTGTCTACGGTTTCCCATTGACCTGAGCGCATTAGTTTCGCAAACTCAACCCGGTTGAAATTTGAAAAACTGGTATCTAACATTTCGAGTTCGATATCACTTAATGAGATTTTAGATTGTTCCGTATACATTTGGTACACGCGCCATACGTTAATGAGTGCAAACACTATGCACCAGGACAGAGGTAGCCAATCTGGAGACCCCATCGGGTGAAAGTAATTGTAAATGATGGCCCCGCAAGAACTAAATATCGCAAGAATTCTTAGTGCGACAATATCCTTGACGGCAAATGAGAGTGCAGTCAGAAAGAATGCCAGATGTCCGACGATGGAGACAAGGGATAGTGACATGGGAAGGTTCCAGTTATCTTATTAGCGAGGTATCATACCGTTGTTCTTGCTAAGCAACTAAGGATGTTGGCCGTTGATGACTGTCATCATTGCTGATTTGATAGAATCTTTATTGGCTTGAATCTAGTTGTTTACATAGTAATATTTTATTCGGGGTGCATTAATGCGTAATGAAACAGATTTTTTTATCGATGGCGCTTGGGTAAAACCCAATTCTGATCGAACTTTATCCGTAATTAATCCATCTACGGAGGATTCAATTTCAGTAATTACGCTAGGTGATGAGACAGATTTAAACCGAGCCGTATCGGCTGCTAAAAGTGCTCAAGCGGATTGGTCTGAGACGTCTGTGGAAGAGAGAAAATCCTTGCTTGAAAAACTACTAGGGATTTATAAACTGAAGATGAATGAAATGGCAGCGATTATCTCTTCGGAAATGGGTGCGCCGCTCTCAATGGCTCAAGCTGCACAATCTGGTGCTGGATACGCGCATCTGAGACAAACGATTAAAACGTTGGAGACTTTCAGTTTTGTGACGGAAGTTGCAAAGAAAGAGGGAGTAGATCACGTATTTCATGAGTCCATTGGGGTGGTCGGATTAATTACACCTTGGAATTGGCCTATGAATCAAGTGATGCTGAAGGTGGCTCCGGCACTGGCTGCAGGATGCACAGTTATTTTAAAGCCCTCAGAAATAGCCCCTCTGTCTTCTATGTTGCTGGCCGATATGATTGAGGAAGCAAAGTTTCCGAAAGGAGTGTTCAATCTCATTAACGGTGATGGAGCTGGCGTTGGAACGTGGTTAACTCAGCATCCTGATGTGGCGGCGATTTCTTTTACTGGATCAACCCGTGCTGGGAGATTAATTATGAGTGCGGCCAGCGATCAGGTGAAACCTGTTTGTCTCGAATTGGGTGGCAAGGGCGCGAATATTATTTTTGCAGATGCAGATGAAAAAGCGGTGGGGCGCGGCGTGCGCCAGTGTTTCTTAAACAGTGGCCAATCGTGTAATGCACCAACTAGGATGCTCGTGGAGGAATCAATTTACGATAAGGCTGTGGAAGAAGCGCGTGCTATGGCTATCAAAACGACGGTTGGTTATGCTCATGAAGAGGGACGGCATATAGGGCCTGTCGCATCAGCTACTCAGTATGAGAAAGTACAAGCACTCATTCGAACGGGCATTCAGCAGGGTGCTAAGCTTGTCAGTGGTGGAGAAGGTAGGCCAGAGGGTTTAGATAAAGGTTATTTTGTTAAACCTACAGTGTTTGCTGATGTAACCACTGACATGGATATATTCAAAGAAGAAATATTCGGTCCCGTACTCTCAATTACCCCATTTAAGAATCAGGCTCATGCTATCGAGCTTGCAAATGACACACCATATGGTCTCACCAATTATGTGCAAACGGCTGATATATCTCGGGCGCGTGACTTAGCTCGGAAATTGAAATCAGGTATGGTTGAGGTGAACGGACAACTCTTGAGCCCAGCAACGCCCTTTGGTGGGGTTGGTCTGTCCGGTGTGGGTCGCGAGGGTGGCGTGTGGGGGATAGAACAATTCCTATACACGAAAGCGGTTAGTGGTATCTGAACGTTTTTTTATTGGATTAGACCGTATGTCCAATGTCTGACGTTCATAGGTTAAATTACGTTTGAACCAGAGACAAATACAGGCTCTAGGATATGGTGGCCTCATACCGTTTTTTGGATGTGTACTGTTATCCTATCGGTCGGATCAACCAGACTTTTGGGTTTTCTCGCTTCATGTCTATGCAGTGATGATAGCCTCGTTTCTCGGCGCTATCTCGTGGGGCTTAGTACTCTCGTATAAAGAGATGTCAATGCCACAAAGACGGTGGTTGGTGTATTGGGGGGTGACACCGGCAATTCTTGGATGGATATGTATACTTTTGCCACAGGCAATACAGGTTGGCCCGCTGGTAGCGCTATTTGCATTGATTCTAGTCGTAGATAGGTATATTTATCGGCAGCAAGGCTTGCCGGTATTTTGGCTGAAATTAAGATTCAGGTTAACTTTTGGTGTGACCTTAGCTTTAATTCTTGCTGAGTTCGTTCAGTAGCCCGCAACACTAATTGTCTTAGTCCTTAGTGACAACTTAAGGTCGTTGTGACTTGATTACGATAAGCGCATCTCGCGAGATTTAGTGTTCATTATGAATAAAGCAACTGACATCCCATCAAAGAATTGCAGTCAAAGGTGAGAGTACATTTTGGAGACAATACTTCTACCCTCGCTCGTTTCTCTCAAAAGTAAAATTTCTTCACCTACGTCAGGATATAAACGTTCCCAAAAATATTGGACCCATTTGCCTCGAAATTCAGCAAGATTTTTAAATATTGATTTGTCTATTAAGTCGGCTTCTTTCGCTGATAAATAGAACTCTACCATTTTGCGTTGATAGTTTTGATCTGACATCAGAGTTATAACCTGAATGGCTCGAACGTATTTAGCTGTGTCGCTCACATCTTTGTCGTCTGTTCTGATTGTTGCCTTTTGCGCAAAGAAATCCGAGTAATCGATGGCGCGACTAACCTCCTTAAAATTCGTATTTGTATCCAAAAAAGATACGTCTTGAATGAATTTTTTACTTCGGAATGCTTTGTACTCCCACATCGCTGAATCGGTGAAATCAGTATCTACGAACTGAGGTTTTTGATCATTTAATTTTTGGAGGTCACCTTCATCTTCGTCTAGAACTCCCTTAAGAATACCGACGTTACAGAAGAGTACAGATGCCATGAGATTTATTATTTGCTCCGGCATGATCAGGCCATCTCGACATCGCATCGCGTTTAGAAGGTGTAATCCGATGATTGATGTGGAAAGTGTGTGACCTAATGAAAAATAGAGGCTATTTGACTTAGCGAATCTGGTGAATGAGATCAACGCCATATTTTTGATTATGTCTGATGCCCTCATCACATCGGAATCTTGATGCTCAATCGACTCAGAGAGAACTTTCTCGAATTCATGCCTTGCAATTCGTGTGAAATTAATCATATTCGATGAGTCCCTTCCTCAAAGCCTTTGCTGATGTAACTACTAACGTTTTTTAGCAACTCTAATACCGAGGGGTCCAGGGTTTCAGGTTCTGGACTAAAAAATTCCAGCACCCACCTGACACCCAAGCCATCATTTAAGGGGAATGAAAAGGCGCCACGAACCCCGATATCATTCGCTAACTTAGCGCGCGGAAAGTTAGGGTCTAGTGTAACGTCATAAATTGTTTGTACTGCTCCCGTTTCACACACTCTGCCAGGAAGGCCTTCGCCACTTTTGAAAATATAGCTCTCGCTAATAGCCTTGAATTGTTCAGTTGAGTCATCTTCTGCCGGTGCATGCCATATTTTCATTGATTTGAGGAATGACTGATCATTATTACGCTGCACGAGGTATGCGTGGCCAAGTGGCCAATCTTTGTAGTTACAAACTTTTTCTAAAATGAGGCGAATTAAATCTTCAACCTTATAATTTCTAGCGGTTATTTTTGTGATTTCACTTAATAGCTCGATGCCGCTTTTCTCGAGCTCAGCTTTGTGGCTTTGTGAGAAGACGTGATAATTTAAGCTAGAAACCCAAGACTTACCTTCGTCAGTTACTTGTAAATACTTAAGGGCAGAACCGACATTTGGTCTAACGAAATTGATAAAAAAGCTTGGGTAGCCAGCGCGAAGGTCGGCTGGTGTGTTGTATCCCATTTTGGTCGCTGATCCAGTTTCGTTAAATTCGTAAAACAACCTAGGTATTTTTACGTCATACATTGGGTCGGCTAGTTGTCCTATTAAATCCGCTGAGCCCACTAAGCTTGCCAGATCCCGAAATTTTACTTCTTCTTGTGTATTCGCCTCGCCACGGTTAGGTATCGGAAACTGAGTGTAACTAATGAGATCACACAGTAGTTCTCGGTCAACGTCTTGATGCCAGTTTCTCTGGTTTATGAAAAGTTTTCCGCGCTCAACGTGATACGGCGTTAGAGATGCATCAGTATCACCTTCTTGCAACTCATGGAGTGCTCCGCTCTTATCAATTAGCTGACCTTTAACGCCATCACCAACAAGTATATTTCTAACGTATCCGATGTCATGAAAGAGAAGCGCGAGAGTGAAGTGAAGCCAGTCGGCTGAGTTAAGTTCGCCTTCTAGGATTTTTTTTCCGGCAAAAATCTCCTGGCCGCACAACGTTACCATGCACGTATGTTCGATGTCATGGTATAGAGCGTCAGATCCGCTGATGAGGTTCATCGAAGTATGAACCGCATCAGCTACGATGTTTAAATATTCTGGTGGGCTTTGAGGAAGTATTTCTTTTCTTTTTTGCTCTAACCTTTGAATGAAATCAATTTTTATGTTTTTGAGCATTTTTTAGTTTGATTTTTATATAGGATCGTAATTTCTTATACCACTTCGACGACAAACGATCAAATGATTGCATGGCGCACTCCATGATCATTATTTAGTGGGTCGGTAACCTATTCGCTTGATTAAGGGCTGGTACTTGACGGCATCTCGATTATTCAGATAATTGCAGGTCTACAAGTTTTGGTAGCCCGAAAGAATGGGCCGCAGGCGTTGAGAACTTGGCGATATTAGCTAAAAAATATTTTCGCCCACCTGGTGACATTACACCCTCGGCGGACATTGGGTCTAATTTTCTCCACTCATTTGCCAGGCTCATAGTTAATTTTTTTTGAAATTGGGGTAGAGAGCTGGCAAGAATATCAGCTTCTTGACAAATAACTGCCTGCCAAACGGGCTTTTTTAAATCAAAACCATCGGTGGATTTGGCGCCATTATGTAATCGTGCATACAGTGTTGGGTCGGTACTCCAAATGATGCATTTAATGGCGTATATATCACGCTCATCGCAATTAGCAGCTTCTAATAGAGGTTGTATTAATCGGAATGATCGAGATTCTAGTTGACACACATGGGCATTTCGACTGCCATTGTGCCCTGCATCATGTCCTGCCATCGCAACAAGAACAAGTATCTCTTCTCTAGTAATATTGTTTGAGTTTTTTTTGTTTAGTCTGCGTTGCTCTAATAAAAGTGCCGTGAGACTCCTGATGACAACTGCTGTGTGTAGTCGCGAATGATAATTGGGTTCTTTTCCACTTCTAGCCATTTTCTTGCAAGAGTGTTCAATAAAATTTGCGACAGCTAATCCAGCAGTTATTAAGTTCGATTTTCTGCTTGCGTCAGCATCATCGTCGTTAATTTGACCTAAATTTTGGACGCATGACTCAAAAACTTGCCGAACGCTGGTCCAATTGTCAGACCATTTGGAGTTTAATTCGTTTATCTGATCAATCAGTAATGGTAGCGTCATGTGTCTCGTGATATGAATGAGCTGAAAATAAAACTTATTAATTTTAATCTATAGAACAGATGTTTTTTTTAAGCATAATCATCTGCGTAAGTTTTTCGCGTATGCATTTTATAGTACTGCAAGTTATGTTGTGCCTATTTAGTATTGTCACGTAAACTATAACTTTTTTATTTTCGGTTTATAAATATGATTCGTACTCGTTTCGCGCCCAGTCCGACTGGATATTTACATATTGGGGGTGCCCGCACAGCGCTTTATGCTTGGGCCTATGCAAGGAAGCATGGAGGCCAGTTTATATTGCGTGTTGAGGATACCGATCAGGAAAGATCTTCCCAGGCTTCTGTGCAAGCAATACTTGATTCGATGACTTGGTTGGGCCTCGACTGGGATGAGGGGCCGATTTTTCAAATGGATCGACTTTCACGTTATCGAGAAGTTGCCGATATGTTAATTGCATCTAGAAATGCTTACTGGTGTTATGCAACTCCTGAGGAGTTGACGGTGATGCGTGAAACGCAGCGAAAATCCGGTTTGAAGCCACGATATGATGGTCGATGGCGTCCGGATAATGCTGTAGGTCAAGTGCCACCTGAAGGCGTGGCGCCAGTACTGCGGTTTAAAAATCCAGATGCTGGAGATGTCTCATGGAACGATCTGGTGAAGGGCATCATTACAGTATCAAATGCGGAACTCGATGATTTTGTTTTGCTTCGCGGGGATGGAACGCCTACCTATAATTTTGGAGTCGTTGTAGATGATCATGATATGAATCTCACTCACGTTATACGAGGCGATGATCATGTGAACAACACGCCCAGACAAATTAATGTTTATCGAGCGTTGAATTTTAAATTACCTGATTTTGGGCACGTCCCTATGATTCTAGGTGATGATGGTGAGCGTTTATCCAAGCGGCATGGTGCGGTCAGTGTGATGCAGTACAGAGATGACGGCTTTTTGCCGGATGCCGTTTTGAATTACTTAGCACGCTTAGGGTGGTCCCACGGGGATGACGAGATATTCACGCGAGAGCAGTTTGTGGAGTGGTTTGATCTTGATCACGTTAATCGGTCTCCTGCTAAATTTGATGGTACAAAACTCAGTTGGACAAATGGCGAGCACATCAAGTTGTCGGATGACACGTTTTTAGCCGATCTTATTCGAGCAAACTATAATAAAAAGACCATCAATTGGCAAAACGGTCCAGAGTTGTCTGAATTAATTAAGTTATTGAAAGATCGAGCAACATCGCTTAATGATCTGTCTGATTCGGCCTTAATGTATTTTCGAGACATTCAGATTAGTCAGGAAGATCGACTACAGTTTTTAACTGTAGATAAAAAGCCGATCTTAATTCACTTTACGGAATCGTTACGATCGGTCGAATGGGAGCGCCAACAAATCGCCAGCTGTATTAAGTTTAGTTTAAAAGAGTTCCAACTTAAGATGCCCCAGTTGGCTATGCCATTGAGGCTTTTGTTGACTGGACAAACTCAAACGCCAGCCATTGACGCCATCATTGAATTATTGGGTCGTGATAGGGCGTTAGCTCGATTAGATGCTGGTTTGTCTGAGCTTTAGGGGATGTAGACAAAAAGCTTTACACAATTAAAGTCACTCCGTATAATTCAGCGCTCGTTTGCTGGGGGTATAGCTCAGCTGGGAGAGCGCTTGCATGGCATGCAAGAGGTCAGCGGTTCGATCCCGCTTATCTCCACCAAGCACAGCGAAGACGAATTAAGACCCCATCGTCTAGAGGCCTAGGACACTGCCCTTTCACGGCGGCGACAGGGGTTCGAATCCCCTTGGGGTCGCCATAAAATCAAGGACTTAGCAATTTGCTAAGTCCTTTTTTTTGCCTGATACCGCCAGAATGTGCCATGATTTAATATTAATGGTGGACAAATGGCGACGTTAAATTGGCTCCACTGCCTCACGATCTACTGTCTGAAATATTAAACAGAATCATAAACGAAGTGGAAGGCATCAATCGCGTTGTATATGACATCTCGGCTGAGTCTTCTGCGACTATTGAGCGCGAATAAATCTCAATTATATCAATAACTTATTGAAATATCTTAATAAATTTTGATGGATTTTAAATAAATGTATTTATCGGTAACGGGAATTAAACCAAAAGGCTTAATTGGTTGGATAAGGTTCTGGACATTAACAATGCCTGCGTCAAAGGGTGCCCAAAAAGCTGAAGGAATATTGCACTGTGCGTTCAATTCACGTAGTGGATTCCAACACACATTAACTGTGTGGAAATCAAAAAAAGACATGTTAGGTTATTTAACATCTCCACCCCATTTGAAGGCTATGAAAAACCTTTCTAAGATTGGTAAAGGAAAAGTTTATGGCTACGAAGCTGGTCGTATTCCAAGTTGGGAAGATGCATTTACCGAGTGGGATAAAAATGGGCGTATTTATTGAGAAATTTTTACAAGGAAGCTACAAAGTAATTTTAAATATACGTATTGAAATGATAGGTCTGGATAGAACGATTGGCTGGGAATAAAATACTGTGATCAACTTACTAATTTTATTTAGTAATGTCGTTGGTAAGGTGTTACAGAGTTAGATAGCCAATGGTTAATTCTATTGGCTTTTTTGCATCAAACTTCCAAAGAATTAGGGGATCAATATGTCCGAGTCGATATATAAAATTGGAATTCTTATTTTTCCAGGTGTCACGCAACTTGACTTTACTGGACCCGCTGAAGTTTTAGCGCGCATGCCAGATACCGAAATCTCTCTAGTTTGGAAAACGCTAGATCCAGTCACTAGCCAATTTGGGTTGAAATATTACCCAGACGCTAAAATTACTGAAAATGTGAACTACGATCTAATCCTCGTTCCTGGCGGTTTTGATTGCGCACGAATCATGATTGACCCGGAGGTCCTGATATGGCTTCAAGAGCAATCGAGGTCAGCAGAATATTTGACTAGTGTTTGTACCGGTTCATTGGTTTTAGCGGCTGCCGGATTACTTAATGGCTACAATGCGGGATGTCATTGGGGCTGGGCCGAGCATTTGAAGAAGTTTGGGGCAAATCCAACTCGAGAGCGAGTCGTCATTGATGGTAACCGTATCACCGCAGGCGGCGTCACGTCTGGCATTGACTTTGCATTGCACATTGTTGAGAGAAAATGTGGTCGTGAGCTCGCTGAGCAGATCGTTCTAAGCATCGAGTATGACCCCGCTCCAATCTCAGGCGGGGTTCCAGAGACTGCTCGAACGGAAGTTTTTGATATGGCTAAAAATAGAATAGCGACCCTAAATAAATCTGGGGGGCACATCAACATGATTGATGAAGCTGCCTCTAAACTCTTTGCGATCTAGAATGAATGACAAGGCCGAACTAAAAAATAATCGTTTGACAACGACTAAAGGAGGCCAAATTGAAGGAAGCGAATGATTTTAAAATAGAATCTGATGCGCTTTATGCAGTTATGAGCAACCTAGGTGACGCAGATTTTAGAGAGTCAACCCAGTTCAAGGGTTGGACATTGAATGACGTTTTGGAACATCTGCATATGTGGAATTGGGCGGCAAATGAATCTTATGTTAACGAAGGAGGTTTTTCGACGTTCATTGACACTGTTATTACTGAGACCAAGGGTGGTAGCTTAAAACCTTTTGAGCGTAAATGGATCGACGGTTTATCTGGAAGTGATTTACTTGAGACATGGCGTGTGTTCTATACCAAAATGGCTTTAACGTTTGAGAGTGTAGATCCAAAAATACGGCTGAAGTGGGCTGGACCGACTATGAGTGCGCGCTCCTCCATTTCTGCACGACTCATGGAAACATGGGCACACGGCCAGGAGGTTTTTGACCATCTGGGTGTTGTGAGGAGGGACGGAGATCATATTAAAAGCATCGTAGTACTGGGTATTAATACCTTTGAATGGACTTATGTCACGCGATGTGAGGTGACCCCCGGTCCTTTACCTTATGTTCGACTGACCTCGCCATTCGGAGAGCTTTGGGAGTTTGGCAGCGTGTCGAACACCGAATTTGTAGAAGGGCTAGCGACCGAGTTTTGCGAGGTGGTGACCCAGGTGCGCAATGTAGCTGACACTCGTCTTCGCGTGGCGGGTGGTGTCGCACTCGATTGGATGTCAAAAGCGCAGTGTTTTGCTGGAGGGGCGGAGTCACCGCCGCGGCCTGGCACGCGTTTTCGACAGGTAAAATCTGATATTGGCGTGAGTTGACGTCGGCTCTGGCGAGTGGTCAAACAATGGTCATTACGTCGACCGTTTATTTGATACAACCCGTTGATTTAACGAATCAGGGTGGTTTTTGTCCAAGTGTGATTAACGACCCTGACGCAACATTATGATGTACGATAAGCAATATCCATCTTTGCTTCGTGCCACGCACTCAAAGTCAAGTAGACCACTTTTCTTTAACGCCTGTAGCGTTGCGACAAGCATGAAGGCTTTATGTTAACGGGATCAAATGATGAGACTCACACAACGCACACTATGTACGGCATTAGCTAGCGTAGCATTTCTAGGCGTGACGACGACCACAGTATTTTCCCAAGAATTTACTTTTACAATACATCATTTTTTAAGCCCAAAAGCGCCAGCCCAAACAGTTCTGATTGAACCATGGGCTAAGAAAATTGAAGCTGAATCTGGTGGCCGCATAAAATTCGAAATTTTTCCATCTATGTCGATGGGTGGAAAACCACGAGATTTATACAAGCAGGTGCGTGATGGAGTCGCTGATATTGTTTGGACATCACCTGGTTATACGCCAGGGGTGTTTCCGCGTGTTGAAGTTTTCGAATTGCCGGGTGTTCATAACGGTGACGCCAAAGCAACAAATTTAGCAATACAAGACATGATGGGGGAAATTGGGGAAGATCTAAAAAAAATCAAACCGCTATTGATCCATGTACATGCTGGCAATGCACTTCATACCGTTTCAAAAGATATAAAATATTTTGAAGACTTAAAAGGTCTAAAACTCCGTTCCCCTTCGCGAACAGGTGCATGGATGGTTGAGAGTTGGGGCGCAGAGCCTGTAGGCATGCCAGTTCCAGCACTGCCTCAAGCCCTGGCAAAGAATGCAATCGATGGAGCTCTTATCCCATTTGAAGTGGCCATACCTTTAAAAATAGCAGAACTTACTGATTTTTCAGTCGAAATGCATGGTGGTGAGCGGTTTGGAACAGCAACATTTATGTTTGCAATGAACCAAAACAGCTTTAATTCTTTGCCTGATGATTTAAAAAAAATCATCGATGATAATTCTGGTGCTGCGATTGCGCCCGCAGTGGGCGAAGCATGGAACAATATCGAGCCTATCGGCAAGAAAGTTGCCACTGATAAAGGTAAGAGCGTTAGTCAATTATCTGCTGCAGAATCTGCAAAATTTTCTGCTGCCAGTGCTACAGTGATTGATCGCTGGATTGGTGAAGTAAAAGGCAACAGCATTGACGGCAGAGGCCTAGTAACTAGGGCTCAGGAAGCTATAGCCAAGCATAGCAAGTAAATTTCAACTGACATGACATGTTATTTGCCATGCCAGCATATTCAAACTTGAGTTAGGACTATTGTTATGCGTTTTTTTATTGAAAAATGCATTAATGCTTGGGCATTTTTTGGCGGTCTATTGCTTCTGGGTGCTGTCCTTCTGACTGGCGTGAACGTATTGGGTTTTGGCCTTGATCGTATATTGCGTCTTTTCGAAAATTCGTTTTCAGGTATTTCTGGGTATGAAGATATCGTTACACTGGCAATTGGTGTCACTGCACTAACTATGCTGCCTTATTGCCAATTGAAAGATGGAAATGTGGCAGTTGACTTATTCATGAATAAGGCACCATTCTGGGTGCAAAACCTCGTCGATCGCATCACCTCAATCTTGATGATCATTGTCGTCGCATTTTTGTCATGCATGCTTGCGTATGGCGTGCTTGAGGTGAAATCTGATGGGGATCTTACACAGGTACTTGGCATTCCTATCTGGCCCTTCATGTGTATATCAATCATATCCTGCTTGCTTTGGTTGGCTGCCAGTGTGCTTAGTTTATTTCCAATTAAAAGTTGCAAAAAAAATGTAGAGCAAGATCATGGGTGAGCGCGAACTCGTCGGCCTTGCAGGCCTCCTTTTTTTATTTATGCTCATTGGATCTCGAATCCCTGTTGCTTTATCAATGTTAGTTACAGGCATTGTGGGTTCTTTTGCGCTTAGCATCGCTGCTCCGTTTTTGAAATTCGGCCCCTATATGCTTCAGTTTAAATCTGCTCTTTGGAGTAATGTTGCAAATTATGATTTATCCGTAGTTCCTCTATTTATTTTCATGGGGTTTTTAGCTGCTGAGGCTGGTTTGAGTCGGGATTTATTTGCTGGGTTTAGTGCGCTCTTTGGTAAAATTAGGGGTGGTGTTGCAATGGCGGCTATTGGCGCATGCGCAGGCTTTGGCGCGGTGAGTGGTTCATCTATCGCAACGGCCAGCACGATGAGTAAAGTGTCACTT
Source organism: uncultured Pseudomonadota bacterium (assembly GCA_913057675.1). Lineage (GTDB taxonomy): Bacteria > Pseudomonadota > Gammaproteobacteria > Burkholderiales > Eutrophovitaceae > Eutrophovita. The sequence continues at coordinate 38,787 of CAJXOL010000002.1, forward strand.
CCAGAGTTGCGCAAACTTAAATACGATGATGGCCTTGCTACTGGAGCCCTCGCTGCAGGCGGCACGTTAGGTATTTTAATACCGCCATCGGTCGCATTAGTAATTTATGCAATCGTTGTGGAAGGCTCAATTATTGAAATGTTTCAAGCTGCGGTCTTGCCTGGATTTTTAGCGGTTGTATTTTTCATTTTTGTTATTTGGTTACGTGTTCACCTAAATCCTGAGCTGGCGCCTAAGGCAAAGGTATTGAGCAAAATTGAGCGAAATGAAGCACTTTGGCGCCTCGTTCCAGTGCTACTGATTTTTGGCACAATCATTATGGGACTGGGCATAGGATTGTTTACGCCAACGCCAGCAGCAGCCATGGGGGTGTTGGTCATCTTGTTGTATGGTTTTATTTCTCGCTTTTTTTCGCAAACGTACCTAACACTTTCAAAACTAAGAAATTCAATTTTATCTACAGCGAAAACAGCCGGCATGATTTATTTCATTTTGTTTGCTGCAGATGTCTTGAAGGGGTTTTTCGCGCGTTCCGGTCTGCCCGTTGCACTTACAGATTTAGTGGCTAATTCAGGTTTCGAACCATATTTCATACTTGTATTAATGCTTCTTCTGCTAATCGTATTGGGCTGCTTCATGGAGTCACTATCCATGATATTGGTTGTCGTTCCATTTTTCTGGCCAACTCTGATTGAACTTAATGGAGGGGATTACGTTACTGCGGCAGACGCAGCATTTGGCATGACAGCAGATCAGTTGATAATTTGGTTCGGTATATTAGCTCTTGTGGTCGTGGAATTAGGTCTCATCACGCCTCCTGTTGGCCTCAATGTTTTTGTTATCAAATCATTTGTACCAGACACACCTATGTCTACTATTTTTAGAGGTGTAATGCCATTTTTTGCAATTGAACTTTTGCGTGTTGCATTGCTTTTGTTATTTCCAACGTTGTGTCTTTTTCTTCCAACATATTTATCTGGGTGAAATTTTTAATTATGAGGCACAGTTCTGATGCTATCCATTCATCTAGTCCCTTAATAAACCCAAATGTGTTTTGCATAAAACATGAAGAGGCCAGTCAAAGTGAAATATAAAAAAACACAAGTGATTATTGTTGGTTCTGGGCCAGCAGGTCTTTTGTTGTCTCAACTTCTTCATAATGAAGGAATCTCTAGCATTATCGTAGATAGGCAAAGTCGTGAACGGATCGAAGGGCGAGTGCGCGCTGGTGTGCTGGAGTGGGGGAGTGTCCAGGCCTTAGAAGAGGCAAAGATTGGTGAACGGATGCACCGCGAAGGGTTGCCGCATGAAGGGTTTGATCTAGCCTTCGATGGTGAATTTCATCGTATTGATGTGGGTGGACTCACAGGTAAAAAAGTTATGGTTTACGGCCAAACTGAATTAACCATGGATTTGATTGCTCAGCGTTTAGAACAGGGTTGTGAGATTGTATTTTCTGCTGGAGATGTTCAACCAACAGATGTAACTTCCAACACGCCAAAAATACAATACACCAAGGATGGTGAAACGGTTGAAATTGAAGGTGATTATATTACGGGATGCGATGGTTTTCACGGCGTTTGCCGTCAAACAATACCCAGCACTGTACTGAAAACATATGAAAAGGTTTATCCTTTCGGATGGCTTGGTGTTCTAGTTGAAAAGCCACCTGTTTCTGACGAGTTAATCTATGCAAACCATCAACGTGGATTTGCCTTGTGTTCCATGCGCTCCAAAACGCGTAGCCGATATTATATTCAGTGTCCATTAACTGATAACGTTGAAGATTGGTCTGATCAGCGGTTTTGGGATGAGTTGTCACTTCGTGTTGGGCCTGATGTCGCAAGAAATTTGGAAACGGGTGACAGTTTTGAAAAGTCAATCGCACCTTTACGCAGTTTCGTTGCTGAACCGATGCGTTATGGCAATATGTTTTTGGCAGGTGATGCAGCCCATATCGTACCTCCGACAGGAGCAAAGGGACTTAACCTTGCTATTGCAGATATCCGCGTTTTGTCTCGAGGATTGATTGAGCACTATAAAAAATCTAATAATCATTATTTGGAACGTTATTCTGATATTTGTTTGAAGCGTGTTTGGAAAGTCGAGCGATTTTCATGGTTTATGTCGACCATGCTGCATCAGTTTCCTGAGTTCAGTGCATTTGAAAAACGCATGCAGCGGGCAGAATTTGATCACATACAAGGATCAGAAACAGCTTCAAGTTCTATTGCTGAAAACTATGTTGGGTTACCTTTAGAAATGTAAGGCTATAAACGGCAGGAGTGAAATAAATGACGGATATTCGCAAAAAGGGAATGGCAACACGGCGTGAAGTACTCGGCAATACTCACGTAGATAAAGCAGAACGGAATAAGACATCATTTGATAAACCGTTCCAGGCAATGATTACCGAGAGCGCATGGGGGCATGTATGGTCTAGTGATGGTTTCACTAAAAGGGAACGCTCTATCGTTACAATTGCGCTGTTGGCAGGGCTTGGTCACTATGAAGAGTTGGAAATGCACATAAGAGCGACCGTAAATACGGGTGCCACGCCTGATGACATTCGCGAGGCACTAATGCATGTGGCGATTTATGCCGGTGTGCCTAATGCAAATCACGCGATAAAAATTGCGAAAAAGGTTTTTCAAGAAATGGGAGAAGACTGTTGATGGAGCGCTCAAACCAAAGTTTTTCGAAACGAAATTATTCTTCTCAACCAAAAGCCAATTATCCTGACTATCGTTCAACGATTTTGCGCCACCAAGAGCACAAACTTGTTGCGTTACCACAAACGCTAGCAGATACAAGAGGTCCTGCATTTGGTCATATGGCGTTAGGAGACAGCGATCATGATTTGATCATTAATTATGCCTCGACGGGTTTGGGCGCAATTGGTGAACGTATTGTAGTGGCTGGAAAGGTTTTAGATGAGTCAGGCAAGCCAGTTCCTAACGCACTGATTGAAGTATGGCAGGCCAATGCGGGAGGACGATATCGTCATAAAAATGACACATATCTAGCGCCTCTTGATCCAAATTTTGGCGGTTGTGGACGCTGTTTGACTGACCAAGAAGGTAATTATGTTTTTCGTACGATTAAGCCGGGAGCGTACCCTTGGCCAAACGGCGGCAATGACTGGCGTCCTGCACACATTCATTTTTCGATCTTTGGTCAAGCCTTTGCTCAGCGCCTCATGACACAAATGTATTTTGAAGGCGATCCACATATTCAAATTTGCCCGATCCTGCAATCGATTGGAGATACACGAGCGGTAAATCAATTGGTAGCTCGTCTCGACATGGCGCATTCTGTTCCAATGGATTTGATAGCTTATCGATTTGATCTCATTTTACGCGGACCAAACGCCACAATGTTTGAAAACAACTTGGAGGGCATTTGATATGGAGTCTCTAGACATTCGTCGCGCGCGTCCTGCTAAAACCAATGCTGAAATTCCACTGCGCGAAACTGCATTTCAAACCGCTGGGCCATATGTACATATCGGTTGCTTACCTAATAGCGTGGGAGTTAAAGGCATCTATGCGGATGATCTTACATGTAACAAACCTTTGACAAATGCACCCATGACAATTAGCGGAAAAGTGTTCGAGGGTGAAAGCGTTGTCTGTAAAGATATGATGCTTGAGTTTTGGCATGCGGATGAAAAAGGTTGCTATGACAATGGCATATGGCACCGCTCAAGCACCAATTTAGACAGTGGTATATTCTCGATCAAAACACAGATGCCAGGTAAAACACAAACTGCTGAAGGTAAAGTGCTCGCTCCTTTTATATCAGTTTGGATCACGGCGCGAGGTATAAATGTCGGGCTCCTAACTCGTATCTATTTCCCGGAACATGAAAGCATATTCAACGAAGATCCGCATATGGCACTGGTATCTGAAAATCGTCGAAGCACATTGCTGGCAAAGGCGGTGGATGGCGGATATCATTTTGATATTCATTTGCAGGGAGCGGCTGAGACCGTGTTTTTTGATGTGTGATTGCTATGAATGAAACTCTTAAACCCTTGGTGTCTGCTGTCTCACCTATTCGTGATGGAGGGCGCATGAATTATGCTAAAAACCATAAAGATTAATGCTCACTACGTCCATTATGAATATCTTAAAACTGATCCTGAAAAATCAACATTGGTGTTCATCAATTCACTAGGAACGGATCATAGGATATGGTCGTATGTGGTGGCAGAGTTGGGTCAAAATTTCAATATTTTGAAGTATGACAAACAGGGGCATGGATTATCTGAGCAAACGAGCAAGAGGCTCTCTATCAGCGACTATGCTGATGATTTGATAGCTCTCGTCTCTGCACTTTCTATAGATAGAGTGATACCAATAGGCTTGTCTATTGGCGGATTAATTGCACAAGAGCTCTATCGAAAGCGATGTGACTTGGTGGAAAAACTCATACTCACAAATACCGCAACTATCATAGGTTCTAAGGTGGGTTGGAATCAACGCATTCAGGCCGTTGAGGATAATGGATTAGCTAGCATTTCTGATCTAATTTTGAGCAAATGGTTCGGGCCTGGTTTTGCTATAAAAAATCCAGACCGCTTTGCGGTTGCTAAAGGGATATTGTTGCAAACCCCTGATGCAGGATATATAGCCGCCTGCGAAGCTTTGTCCAATGCCGATCTGACAGCGTTCGCTCCTAATATACAGGTGCCAACTCTTTGCATTGCAGGGGGAGATGACCAAGCAACGCCAACTGGTGTTGTGAGGGCTATGGCCAATTTAATTCCACAAAGCGATTTTTATGAATTGTCTGGTGTTGGACATATTCCATGCCTTGAAGCTGAGCAGGAGTTCGCCCAAGTGGTACAAAACTTTTTGGGTAAACATGGGGGAACCGATTTATGAGTTACGCAATAGGCTCTGGTCATCTTATGTTTGCATTCTCACAAGAGAAAAATGTTCAGGAGCTATTCAGCGTTAATACTGATATGTCTGCAATGATTGCTTTTGAAAAGGCCTTGACTACTGCTCTCAGTCGGTATGATCTCATTCCATCAAAAAATGCACAGCAAATCATGGATGTGCTGGATAAGTTCGTACCTGATATGGATAACATACAGAATGAGTTTAAACGTGACGGCGTTGCACCACCTGCTCTAGTTCACCAAATTCGTAATCAATTAAATGATGAGTCTAAAACCAGTTTTCATTATGGTGCGACCAGTCAAGACTTAATCGATACCAGCGTGATGATGCGCATGAGAGATAGCGTAGCTATTATTTCTCAAAATTTGAAAGATTTAAATTTGAAATTAAAAGAACTTGCCTCTTCGCATTCCAATGACAAAGTGTTGATGGCAAGAACCCGAATGCAAAATGCTTTACCCATTTCAGTGCCAGAAAAAATAGGTAATTGGCAGTCTCAAATAGAAGTTTTACTTACATCAATGCCGCAAAAATTTTTTCTCCAGTTGGGAGGTCCCGAAGGGGCAGCAAGACAATTTGGCGATAGTTATCATGATATTTCAAACGATATGGCTTCAACATTAGGACTAACAGCTGCAAAGCATGCTTGGCATACAGACCGTCAACAAGTAACAAACATCTGTTTTTGGTTTACCCAAGCCGCTACTGTAATGGGGAAAATTGCCCAAGACGTTTTATTTATGGCTCAAAGTGATGTGGGCGAAGCACGTATTGAAGACGGGGGCTCTTCTTCTGCTATGAATCACAAAAAAAATCCCGTCTTAGCAGAGGTTATACTTGCACAAGCTCAATATTGTCATACTCAGATGAGCGGACTAAATACAGCATCTATCCATGAAAATGAACGTTCAGGAACTGCATGGACCTTGGAATGGATGCTTGTTCCAGCATTGCTCATAACAAGTGCTAATACTGTGGTGAACACGAAGGAGTTGATTAAAAATATTACGATACAATCAGCTACTTATTAGGTTTATAAGTCATTTTCCCCATCAGCATCCTCACTAATTAGAAAAATACAGTGTTGTCTCGTAAAAATTCATCCGTTAGATCGATATTCATCGATTCGGTTACTACTCAATCGGTGCAATAGTCTCGGTTGTGAAAGTCACTTGTTTCAGGTTGGGAGCTCCACCAGATTGAATTGAGCCCGTTACAGAAACATTTACCCCAATCAATTCATTAAATTTTAAGGCTGATTCATCAGTATTAAATTTGAGAAATACAAATTTAATGTTTGGTATCGATGGGCAATTAGCAATCTCTGCATCCTCTAAAATGGTGAGGTCAGCTTGTAAACGAAGCAATGGCTGTTGAGTGTCGGCATTGATGAATCCTTCTCCAACCAACGTGACTTCGTTTAGACAGGTAGTCACGACCGGGTCATATGGATATTTTGGCGTCATCGCGGAGACACTCAAAATCACAGTTGAGGTGCAGTATATTAAAAGAGTTTGCAATAGCTTTACCATATCAAATCCTGTGGGGCGTTCTTGCACTGTGTTATTCGGTTTACACTAGTTAAACAACATTATCGCCTAAAACTTAAATAATAATCGAACTGATGAAACGTATCCCTTGGCCAGCCCCCATTGTGCCGGCAGATTATGAAATCCGAGATGGGGATATTTATTCTCGTGTTTACGATGATGTGTATTTTCAGAAATCTGGTGGTCTGGCAGAGAAACGTTATGTTTTTGTGGAGACGAACAATCTTAATGAGAGGTTTCGTAACGCACATAAAATCACAATACTAGAACTTGGATTTGGTCTTGGTTTGAATTTGTTGGCAACATTGGATGCTCACACATCTGTTGGTAATGGGTGCGTTTTAGATTACGTGGCGTTTGAAAAACATCCTTTTGATAAAGACTCATTACGACAGTGTTTGCGAAAGGTCATTGGTGATCATGCGCATGCGGATGTCATCATCAATAATCTACCTCCAGTATTGTCGGGTTTCCATCGCATTCGCCTTTACCCGAAGGTGATGCTCACTCTTATTTACGGAGAGGCTCTGTCTGCTATCAAAGAGCTTGAGGCATCTGTGGACGTGTTTTATTTAGACGGTTTCTCTCCTCAGAAAAATGAGGATTTATGGGCAGCGCGATTATTTTCCAGTTTTAGACGTCTTGCGGCTGAGGGTGCAACCTTTAGCACTTACAGCAGTGCGAGTGACGTACGACGCGGTATGACTCACGCCGGATTTGACGTTAAGAGAAAGCGGGGCTTCGGGCTAAAGCGAGAAATGCTCTTCGGTACTATTTCTCACAAAGCACAACAAATGCGAAAGGCTTTCGATCCGGTCACGGTTGTTGGGGCTGGAATTGCTGGTTGTTCTGTGGCGCTGCGTACCAGTGAGTTGGGTGTCGATACAACAATCATTGAGTCGGGCCAGACGATAATGGGGCAGGGTTCGAGTAATCCCTTGCCGCTTGTTCGCCCATTAGTATCGCTTGATTTTGGTCCCAGAGGTCAGTTTAGTTGGTACGCATACTTCTATGCGATTCAATTTTACCGCTCGCTGTCGCGTGTGCACCCAATTGGGTGGTCCGAAACAGGCGCAATTCAAGTGCCTCAGTCCGATAGTGAGTGGCAAAAGATGTGTGATGCAATGATGCGTCTAGATCTTGGTGAGGAAGTACTAAGCATGCTTAATGATGCTAGTGATGATCTCCGGGGTTTCGGTGATTGTGGTATTGGAATGACTGCAGCTGGTCAACTGCGAGAGTGCCAAATTGGTCTTGCCAATCTATTGCGCAAGCAATCTGTGGAGTTGTTGATAGATTCCCCTGTTTCAAGGCTGTTTAAACGCGATAATCATTTTGAGCTCGATGTCGCGGGTCGTTCGCTTGATGTGACAAGTCCTTTGGTTTTAGCTAACGCCCAGAGTGTGCAACAGTTATTACCTCACGTTAATATGAGGTTGCAAAATATTCGTGGTCAATCGACCAAAATATCTGGTTTGAATCTCACTCTTGATTCGGCAGTGTGTGGTGATGGTTACATTGCGGGACTGGGTGAAGGGAGCGTGTGGTCATCTGGAACCTTTGATGTGGATAGCGACTCAATAGAGTGTCGCGACGAAGATAATGCAGAGAATATGCAGCGTTTAGATCGTGTGTTAGGTTCGGTTTATCGCGGCGCGCAGGAAACGGTTACTGATGCTTGGGTGGGTGTTCGATATGCCACGCATGATCGAATGCCTCATGTGGGGTTTGTTGACGATGGCCTATACGCGCTAACAGGACTTGGGTCTAGAGGTTTTACCTGGGGGCCTTTAGCTGCAGAAGTGCTGGTGTCTGAATTGCTCGGGCTGTCTTGTCCGGTCGAGCGCAGCTTAAAGGCACGTATGAATCCGCTGAGATTTAGATGAGTGATAATGTAGAAAATATAATGGAAATGTCATGGCTAAAAAAGATTTAAAAATATTAGGTTTATCAGGAAGTCTCCGTGAGGGATCTTTCAACAAAAAGCTTCTGGCGTTAGTGCTCAGAAGCGCAGAGCGTCATGGTGCGTTGGTATCTGAAATAGATTTAAATAAAACACCTCTGCCTTTTTATGATGCTGATTTAGAGGCGCGTGAGGGCATACCCAGCAACGTTCAGGCGTTCAAGAAAAAATTTTTAGACGCCGATGGACTGATGATTGCGACGCCTGAATATAATGGCTTTTTCCCTGGGGTATTAAAAAACTGTTTAGACTGGTTATCGAGACGCAGCAGTATTGAAGATCCAATATTGTCTTCCTACAGCGGTAAGGTAGCTGGACTGATGTCCGCAACCGTTGGTGGAAGCGGTGGGATAAGGTCTTTGACTGCTTTAACGACTCAGTTGCAATATCTTGGTGTCATGGTACTTCCTCGGCCATTTTCCTTGGTGCACGCGGCTAAAGCTTTTTCCGATGGAGGAACATTGTCGCCAGAATATCTATCCTCAATCGATGAGATGACTTCATCGCTTATCGATACACTCCAAAAACTTAAACAAGACTGACGGCAAAGAGGTAAATCTATGCGTTTAAACTATTTGATTTCTATATTACTTTTCTTTCCTTTTTTTGCGACAGCAGAAACATGGGTTGACGTGGGTGCAGATACTGAGGCCAAGTACTATGTAGACCTTGATTCGATAAAGGTTGAAGGTGCCAACACCAATGTCATGAAAAAAGGGATCTATACGAACGTTATGGGAGAAAAACTCGATGGGGAGAAGCTGGTGGTGTTTAAGATCACTATGGCTCGTCTTGAGTTAGATTGTGCGCGTGAACTGAATCGTGTGACGCAAATTGATATGTTAAGTGAGAGCGATGAGATTGTATGGTCTTCTGGTTACATGTCTAGAAGGGTGTGGTTGTCAATTAAAGATCAGGGGCATGCGCGTACCACCTATGACTTGATTTGCGCTCAAGTCAGATAAATTACAAAAGGCCGGATGTCACCGACCTTTTGTAACAAGACTATCGTTGATAGTTTGGGTCGTCTTCTGGGTTAATCCATGACATATCTGTTGGTCCAAATCCAGACTCTTGAAGAATTACTTCGGTTCTTGCCCAGGCGTAATGCGCGGTGTTGGCGTCTGTAATGTAGAACGACCCTTCTTCCATTGTTTTCATGGGTCGCATATCGAATTGATCTCCACTTCCGATCCAGTATGTTCCCTTTAAAACGGTCACTGTGCGTTGATCCTTGTGTTTGTGTGGAGGGAGTTTATAGCCGGATGGCATTTTTACACGGAAAGTGTAGGGCCCGGCTTTTTGTGGATCTCCGTGTATCACTATCATGCGCATACCCCATGGTGTATGGCGATTGCGCTCCCACTTCATTGTCTCTGGGTCGGCGGTGACAAGATCACTTCTCATCATCACCGTGCTGCCGCTGTGATGATCAGCGCTGGCTGATTGCGCCATCATTGTGAGTACTGCGGCTAAAGGAATTAGTCCTAGAACTTTCAAAAACCTCATGCTTCCTCCTTTTGAATATTTTATTTTTTTAAGAGCTACTTTGATAAGTTGTGACAATAAATTTTAGTTTATTTTGAATTTTGCTGTTGATTTACTTGTTTTCTGAAGGTGAGGCCTGCCGCTTGGATGATTCTGTTTACTCGAAGCTGCACGTGACTGCCTCTGATACTCAATGCCTATTTGATTCATCTAGGCAGTAAATGCGCAAGAGGGGGTTCTACTAAGCATCTGTTTTTGATAGGATAAATAATTCGATGAGTTGATGTTGCATCAGGTTAAGTAATCTTTTTATTTTGTTTTCTGATGGGAATCGGTTATGGGGATGAACATACGTAAATGCTTATTGATTTTAACAATCGCCTTACTGTGTGCGTCGGTATCACACGCGGAAGATAAGGTGGTCTGTGACTGTCATGTTAAAAATGACAAGACATCGTGCGAGGTCAGTAGAGAGGTCAAGCCGGGAAACGAATGTGCTTGTGTGAAAAAAACTATGTACGGAAAACGTAAATTTAAGGCTGAGACCTGCGTCTTTGATGATTCAAGCGCACAATAGCGTTGTTTAAATTAGTTTTTAGGAGTTGAGTATGGAAAATATGCCGGTACGTCGTTCAGAACTGCTGATGCCTGCGGGTTCGCTGGAGCGGCTGAAAGTAGGTGTCCTATATGGAGCAGATGCTATTTATCTGGGCACACCGGATATGTCTATGCGAACTAAATCTCAGTTCAACCTTGAGGACATTAAGGAAGGAATCAGTTTCGCGCACGAACGTAATGTTCGCGTTTATTTGACGCTGAATATTTTTACGCACAATAAAGATATTCCGAAGCTAGACGCGTATATCAATACTTTGAAAGAGGTGCGCCCGGATGGAGTTATTGTTTCGGATCCTGGTGTCTTTCATTATCTGCGGGAACACGCTCCAGAGTTTAATATTCACATTTCTACGCAGGCGAACGTTTGCTCCTGGATGACCGTTAAGTTCTGGAAAGATCAGGGTGCTGAGCTAATTGTTCTTGCGCGCGAAGTGACGTTTGCTGAGCTTGAAGAGATTCGGGAAAAATGTACGGATGTTCGTCTTGAAACGTTTGTTCACGGCGCTATGTGTATGACGTATTCAGGCCGTTGTTTGCTCTCAAATTTTATGGCTGAAAGAGGAGCCAATCAGGGCAATTGCGCCAACAGTTGTCGGTGGCAATATAAGGTCCACTTGCGCTTAAATGATGGCACTATTAAAGAGCTCGAACTCTCAGAAGAAAATATGAAGCTCTTTGAGTTCGTGCTCGAAGAAGGGCATCGCCCAGGTGATTTAATGCCGATTGAGGAGGATGATCGCGGTTCATACATACTCAATTCAAAGGATTTATGTTTGATGCCGAAGCTCAATGACTACTTAAGAATTGGAGTGGATAGCCTCAAGATAGAAGGTCGGGGTAAGAGTCCTTATTATTTAGCGACTACCGCACGCGCTTATCGACGGGCCATTGATGATTACTATGAGGATCCAGAAGCTTGGGATTATCGTCCGTACATGCGTGAACTTGAAATGACCGGTAATCGTGGTTACACACTCGCTTTTCATGAGGGGCGCGTCACAAATTACGCACACAATTATGAGAATACGAATAGTGTTGCTGCTTGGGAATTTGGCGGTATTGTGCGCTCAGTTACAGAAGACACATTAATTATGGAGGTTAAGAACAAACTCCGATCAGGAGATGTGCTCGAGTTCATCCCACCGAACCCAAAGGATGAGCCAGTGTTGCTGCGTTTGTATGAGTTCGACGTGGTGGGTATGGAAGGCCCACAAGAAGTGATTCATGGGGGCCCTCAATGCAAAATACGGATCCCATTATCAGCGTTTGATCGCGAGATTTCTGAGGATATGCTGAGAAAATTTCCGGAATTCACTGTCGTGAGAAAAGAGTCTTTATTGACCGAGGAGGAGTGGGAGCGCATACGTCTGGATCAGTTGACGCAGAAAATCGAGTTAGGCCGATCCTCTCCTGAGCGCTATGGAGATGCCGTGCAGCGCCTTAAAAACACCATTAGTACTGAAACGCTGGATAAGCGTGCCAAGACGACAAGTAAAGGGCTTCATGGATGCTGTGGACGAGGGTGTAATGGTTGTTTGATGTTTTGGAATGATCCTAAGTATGAGACAGCACGGGCTTTAATGGCAGGCAAAAAATCCGGAGAGATGTTGAGTCAAAATATGAGGGATGATGTCATCGAGGCGCGGGCTGCTATAGGCGCCTAATTCAAAGAGGTGGTGATAGATTTCTATGGTAGATCGCGAACGACTCTAAATCCAAGATCTTCCTCGTTAGAAGTTAAATCTTTGAACCGGGTTGATTCAGTCAAATAATAAGGCTCGTTGGATAACCATGAGCTACCGCGATACCCACGCAACGAGCAATCGCCTGCGAGCCATGGTTTGCCGGTAGTTGGAAATCTTCCGCGACCCTGACCACCCGGACTAGGGCAATCCTCTGTCCATTCGTATGCGTTGCCAATGGTGTCGTATAAACCGAACTCATTTGCTGCGAATTGTCCGACCTCAGATAAGGTGACTTGGCCATCGTCACACGGCAGGGTATCGAGGCCGTAACCCAGTTCCGACTCGGCACTTTGGTCGTAGACGTTACCATAGGCACATACGTCCTCAGGTTCGATGTTGAAGTATCGATTCATACCTAGATCACCCCTCGCGGCATATTCCCACTCTGTATTGGAGGGGAGTCGATAGTTAAATCCGGTTCTTTTGGACAGCCATTTTGTATATTTGATGGCCTGTTTCCAATTCAGCTGCGTGACGGGGTGTTGTCCCAAGAGTGTTGTGTCAGCATCTATGCGGTCGCATCCTTCGTCTTCGATGCAAGCCTGCCACTGACTGTTGGTCACTTGATGGACACCCACAGCGAATGGTTGGGGGAAAATAACACGCATATACCAACCAACATTATGCCCTCGGCCTGATGGGCCTGGGGGAAGTCGTATGTCTATTTCTCCAGCAGGGATGATCGCAAGAGTGGGGCACACATTGCAATCTGAAATAAGTTTTGAGTCAGCGTTTGCATGGCTGACTGCGAGAGTCATGCAGCAAATTAATAACGAGGCTACTGATAAGTGTGTAGACATGTAGGCAAAGTTTACTCTAAAGCCATAAATCTTGGCAACGGCCTCTCTTGAGTCTGTTGATTTTTGTTATGAGGTCTTTTGAGGATAAATAGATAGAGGTTGGTAATAACTTGATTTTGCATCTTGAGGTTCTTGTCCACGTTTTCTATAACGATATGTTTTATATCTTGTGAATGAAAGTAAGTAAAAATAGATTTATTCACACCATCTTAAATAAATGTCCGTTGTAGCTAGCGTCAACTGCTTTGTGTGGTTGGCTTTTTTTATTGCTACGTGTTCGTACTCAAGTGGTGGTGCGTAGATTAGGTTGCTATTAATCGGGTCATACGATCTTTGGCTTCTGGAGATTGCGCATCTTCCCACGCTTGCTCTTCGCCGGGCTCGGGTAGCACGGCTCCGAATTCAGCAACTTGGTTAGCTGGGATGTCGGTCAAATAAACTTGTAGGCTTGACTTGTCTGCGCCAGTTTCGTGAGCTACGGTATGCAGAATATCAGTGATGATTTGTTGCTTTGACTCGAGCGTTCGTCCGCCGCGTATGTGGGCATGGACGTAAATGTTGTCTTCCTCTAATGGTTTACCCGCTAGAAAATAGTTTTCCGCAGGCACATCATTAAATAAGATCTGTACAAAGTACCTAGGAGCTCCAGTAACCGAGCAATGAATGTTAGTGATCTGTTTGGCAATATTCGCTTTGTGTGCTTTCGTGAGTCTCTGTGGTGTTGAAGTTACGACATACGTTGGCATTTTATTTTCCTCTTTGTTGTTAGAAATAATGGCCAAAATAATAACTCTAACGCAAATTATTCAGATGTGCTCTTCTTTAGTTCAAAGACTATAGCGTACATATTTGGGCGCTAAACAGCACATCAACAATTAATAATAATCGAATATAACGTAATGTTTTATAGTGCGGAGTAATTTATAGTTCGATGTAAATAGTAGGTGACGAGATGGCACATCTTTCACGGTATACAAAAAAATTTTCAACCAAGCGTCACGTCTAGATTGGCTCAATGGCTCACGGGGCGAATAGTATCGTGCATGTGGGAAACCCGCTCCAGCGATATAAATAGTGCTATAGATCATGAATTTCGGGAGTCATGCAGTGGGACTTCAATCATGCCACTTAATACTTATAGTCACCTGTCATCCGACTGTGTTTTCCGGTACCTCGAATAATTAACATTGTTCCAGTACCACCACACCCGAGATCAGTAGCCCCATTCCAACGCTCTGAAAATGAAATCAACTCAACACACGAGGTATTCTTTTCAACTCCAGCTGGCTGCGTATTCTGGTGATGGTTCCACCTGCCAACACGTAAGCCTCAAGTCAACATGCGTGCATCTTTAGGCGCCGGTTCAGCTGTTGCCATGGACTTCACCCACTATCGTCAAAATGATGACCACCAATGTCTTACTGTTCGACGGCATTTCTTGCAAGTCTTGCTTGAATGCTTTAACTGTTTTAAACGTTATGTTCGCATGAATCCAGGGGCTCAACCTTAGTAACCATCTAAAAACCCAGGCCTTCTATCACTCGCATCGTATTCATTGCATCGCGTTAGTGCATGGGCGATCAAAAGTGTTCACATCCAGTGCGAGGTTCTAATTTACCCCCTAATAAAGCCCCAAAAAATAATTGGCACGCTAATTGCTTAATACCAAGTGGGGACCAAATTTACTTCTTTTTTTCAAATCACGGAGAAACAGCACAATGAAAAAGTACACGTTAACCACAGCAACCCTCCTAACCGCCCTATCAAGCACGGCCATGGCCGCGGACGTTGGTGGTGGTTTTGACCTCAGTGGTAACCTCGGAATGGTATCTGAATACTATTGGAGGGGACAGGATCAAAATAGCGGTGATCCTGCGGTCCAGGGCGGTTTCGATTTAGGTCATGAATCTGGGCTTTACTTTGGTATTTGGAGCTCTGCTGCCAGCGGCACTGCTTCCTCGGAAGTAGATTACTACGGTGGGTATGCCGGTGAAATGGGTGCCGTGGCTTATGATGTAGGTATGATCACGTATCAGTATCCTGGTGTAGACTCGGCGGCCAACGGAAGTCCAAGCTTTGAAGAAGCCTACCTCAGCCTAGGAACCACCCTTGGCATGGTCGATATCGGCGTAACTCACTACGCAGCAGCATCAGACGACAATGACGCGACCGAATTCAGTATCGGCACGACCTTCGCCGGGATTGGTGCCTCATATACTATGGGGGACTATGACAAAACTGGAGATTACTATTCTTTTACCCTGTCGAAGGAAGTCTTGGAGGCATATCCAATTGAACTAGCGCTGTCGTATACCGAGATGGACTTTGATGATGCTTCGGCAACAGATGACGACGCAATCATCTTCGGCATCTCTAAGGGGTTCTAAGTCATCGTTATAAGTATTTAACCTGTCTCTTATACA
>CAJXOL010000003.1 GCA_913057675.1 uncultured Pseudomonadota bacterium
CTACACACTGCATATCGTCGGCAGCGTCAGATGTGTATAAGAGACAGCTCTGGTGGAGTTGGGTAAGTTGAAAGAACCCATAGTATTACTGTAATCGAGAGAATCACCGTACCCACCCGAGCTATAAATAAGCGTCCGCGCTCCCATAAACCAATGAGCACATCCCTTACACTAGGCAGTCGGTAAGCTGGCAACTCTAACAATAATGTTTGCGTGTTAAGAGTGCGTCTAACCCTTTTCATTACAAAAGAGACAACCAATGCACTGATAATGCCAGCCGCATAAAGTGCAAACAGTGTTATCCCTTGCAAATTAAATATCCCCCAAACAGTTTGATCGGGAATAAAGGCCGCGATTAAAAGGGCATAAACCGGGAGTCTAGCGGAGCACGTCATCAATGGCGCGACTAAAATTGTAGTGATCCGATCACGCGGATCCTGAATCGTTCGAGTCGCAATAATCCCCGGAATGGCACAGGCAAAACTAGACAGCAAGGGAATAAATGAACGTCCCGACAAACCTGCACCAACCATGAATCGATCTAATAAAAATGCTGCTCTTGGAAGGTAACCCGACTCTTCCAAGATTAAAATAAATAAAAATAGAAATAAAATTTGA
The DNA here is from genome assembly GCA_913057675.1 of uncultured Pseudomonadota bacterium. GTDB lineage: Bacteria > Pseudomonadota > Gammaproteobacteria > Burkholderiales > Eutrophovitaceae > Eutrophovita. The sequence continues at coordinate 619 of CAJXOL010000003.1, forward strand.
GGCAAAAATATTACTACACTTCCGACCCCACCAATTAACCCCTCAACAATAAAAGATCTCAACGGCCCTTCCGGTAAGATTAATTCAGTAATACGGCCGAATCCGCTGATTCCAGAGTCAATCATCTCCATAAAGGGAGCTGCCCAAGAAAAAACTGCTTGGAACATCAGGAACATGGTCAAGCCCAAAATTAAAAGACCAGCAACCGGGTGAAGAAAAACACGATCCAAGACATCATCAGTTCGAGACGTTCTGCTGGGCATCACCACATGGTTTGAAATAAGTTTTTTTACTTCACCATGATAATCACTCGATTCAGATGGTGATGGTTTAATGTGAGCTAAGTTTCCCTTCATCTCCGAAATTAATCTATCTGCACCGTTCTTGCGAACAGCAATAGTTTCTACTACCTTAATACCCAATTGCTGAGATAAACCCTCTATATCAATTTTAATCCCGCGCCTCTTCGCTGCGTCAGACATATTTAGCGCCATCACCATCGGAATCCCAAGATCCCTAACTTCTAAAGCAAATCTTAAATGCAATCTAAGGTTTGTCGCATCAACGACACAGACGACAACATCAGGACGCCTCTCACCTGAAACGTTTCCAAGGCAGATATCCTTAGTAATAATTTCATCTAAACTCTCTGTATCAAAAGAATATGCACCTGGCAGATCTAAAATCTCCCACTCTTTATCATCGTCTAAACGCAGCAAACCTGACTTTTTATCGACAGTGACGCCGGGATAATTAGCGACCTTTTGACGACTGCCGGTTAACAAATTAAAAAGCGCTGTTTTTCCCGAATTTGGGTTCCCTACTAACGCGACTCTAGTGTTTGTCATTGATTTCGGCCTAATCTATTGAACTTCTACACGATTTGCTTCGCTAGCGCGAAGCGCGAATCTCGTGAATCCTATTTGAACAAGAAGCGGGTCTTTGCCAATTGGGCCAAAGGTAATCAGTTTCACCTCTTCACCCTCAATAAACCCAAGATCACGAAGCCTGCGAGCAATAGCATCATTAGCAGAGTGCTGAATCACACCCAAGATCTTTGCTTCTTGGCCAAGCTTCAAATCTGAGAGGTATTTTTTGTCCATAGCGCCTAAACCTAAATGAGAATGATTTTCATTATACATTTTCTGCTACATATCAATCCATTTATCGCTTGTTTACGAGCGCAGTAGGGTCTCATACAGTATGAATTAACAGGAAATATCTAAGGTTTAAGAGCGACCTAACAGTTACATTTTGTCGCCAATCTCACATTCATGCCATCGCCAGTCTTATAAATCACTTAAAATTAAGTATCTGAAAAAGTACAAGTCACTGTAAATCATGAAAATCAGAATCATTCCCGTTACTCCTTTTTCGCAAAACTGCTCATTACTTATCTGTGAATCGACGCAGAAAGCTGCATTAGTCGACCCCGGTGGGGATATTGAGCGCATCTTTGAAGTGATCAACGAAGAATCAGTAACTATAGAAAAAATTCTACTCACTCATGGGCACCTAGATCACTGTGGGGCAAGTAAAGAGATTCAGGATCGGCTCAATATTTTGATTGAAGGGCCGCACAAAGATGATCAATTTTGGATCGACCAACTCGAAGAACAAAGCAAACAATTTGGATTACCCAATGCCTCTTCATTCATTCCTGATAGGTACTTAAGCGATAATGAAATTGTAGAGTTTGGAGCGATTAAATTATTAGTAAAACATTGCCCAGGGCATACACCTGGCCATGTTATTTTCTTTTCTCCTGAAGAAAAAGTTGCGATTGTAGGCGATGTAATTTTCAATGGTTCTATTGGACGAACCGACTTTCCAAGAGGGGATTACGACACGCTCATCGAAGCAATCACAACCAAGTTGTGGCCCTTAGGTAACGATGTCACATTTTATCCTGGACATGGTCCAACTTCGACCTTTGGAAGGGAAAGGCAGAGCAACCCTTATGTGGGAGACCTTGTAACGGGTATTCATTGATGGTTAAACTAGTGAACACTTGACTACTTGCGAAGAGAGATTATTGATGGCGCTAACGATCAAACCGATGCATCCGCTATTTGTCGCAGAAGTTACGGACTTAGACCTTCGCGAACCACTATCGCCAGAAATTCAAGTTCAAATTCAAGACTTAATTGACCAACATGGCATATTGATATTTCGAGACCAAAATATTTCGGATGAGCAACAAGTAGCATTCAGTCAATATTTTGGGGAAATTGAAATGGCTAATAACAAACATAACATTACAAAACAAGAGAACCGCAGACTATCCAACATGTTTGCAGACATCTCCAACCTCAATAAAAATAACGAATTTCATGCAAAGGAATCAAGGCAAAGAATCTTCAATTTAGGAAACAGAATATGGCATTCTGACAGCGCCTTTCGTCCAAATCCAGCACGATACTCACTATTGTCGGCCAGAGAAATTCCTAGTAAAGGCGGTGATACTCAATATGCAGATATGCATACGCCATATGAACAACTCAGCCCTAAAATGAAAGAGCTTATTGCGGACCTTCGGTGTGAGCATTCACTGATGTATTCTCGTACTCGGCTTGGTATGGACCACTTTACTGATCAAGAAAAAGAAGATTTCAAGCCTGTCATACAACCTTTGGTTCGAACGCATCCCGCGACTAAACGAAAATCTTTATTTCTTGCCTCACACGCAGGTCGAATAGTCGACTGGCCGATAACCGAAGCCAAATTACTTCTTGAAGAATTAACTGAGATAGCCACACAAAGGGAATACGTCTATACCCACCAATGGAAACGTTACGATCTAGTTATGTGGGACAATCGGCGTACGATGCATAGAGCAACCCGATTTGAAGACACGAAGGAGACGCGAGATATGCGGCGAACGACATTAGCTGGTGACCCTGCCTGAGATCTGAAAGACAGTATTCGCTCAAAAAGCTAACTTATTTGTGTATTAAACGAAAGATTATGACTCAAATTAAGACGACTCTCAGCCTGAGTTTCGTAAAAGACGGCGGATAATCTTACCTGTGTTAGTTTTGGGCAAATCAGGCAAAAACTCAATTTCTCTGGGATACTCATGCTTTGAAAGTCGCCCCTTTACCCAGCCCTTTAACTCTTCTGCTAATTTATTATCCGGAGTATGGCCATCTCGCAACACGATATAGGCCTTAACAATCTCGGTCCGCGCCTCATCAGGCTGCCCGACAACTGCTGCTAACTGGACAGAGGGGTGCGCAGTCAAACAATCTTCTATAGGGCCAGGTCCGATACGATATCCCGAACTGGTGATCACATCATCATCACGTCCAACAAATGTAATATAGCCCTCATCATCAAGAGATCCGGTGTCACCTGTAATTAACCAATTACCGATGAATTTATCCTTGGTAGCTTGCTCGTTATTCCAGTAGCCAAGAAACATTACAGGGTCGGGCGCAGACACCGCTATCATCCCGACCTCTCCATGAGGTTTTCGACTGCCATCCTCATCAATAATTGCAACTGAGTGGCCAGGCGCCGCGCGACCAATCGATCCTGGTTTTAATGCATATAGGGATGAGCAGCCACTCACCGTCATATTACATTCCGTCTGTCCGTAAAATTCATTAATGAAAATACCTAATGTATTTTGGGACCAATCCTGCAATTCAAACCCCAGCGATTCTCCTCCGCTGGCTAACGACCTTAGTTTTAATGCGGTAAAATTTTTTGCCGGAATCGTGCGCATCATTTTCAGAGCAGTTGGAGGCATAAATACATTTGTAATGGAATGTCGAATCATCAAGTCAAGCGCTAAATCAGGTTCAAACTTGTCAAAACGCCTCGCGATAACTGGAACACCTATTTGCCACGCAGCAAACAGCACATCAACTAGACCGCCAATCCAAGCCCAGTCTGCTGGAGACCAAATTAAATCACCTTCTTGACCAAGAAAATCATGCGAAAACTCAACTCCTGGCATATGGCCGATCATCGTGCGGTGCGGCAGAAGCGCCCCCTTAGGGTCACCCGTTGTTCCTGACGTGTAAATAATCATCGCCGGATCATCTGCCATCGTTCGTACTGATTCGAAAGAGTCGGAAGCGCGCTGAAGTAATCCGTACAGATCCTCTCCGCCATCACCGACACCATCGACATTGAACACAACCTGAAGGTCTGGCAATTCATCTCGAATTGCAGCAATAGACTTTATTCCAGCAGAATCGGTAACCACGAACTTTGCCCCCGAATCTCGCAATCGATATCGCAAGGCATCTTGACCGAAAAGTGTAAACAACGGGACTGCTATTGCACCCGACCGGTAAGCCGCTAAGTGTGTCACAGCGACTTCAGGACGTTGGGGCAATAAAACAGCAATTCGATCAAGGCGATCAAGACCAAATGCGTTAAACACGTTTGCTAGTTGATTCGACAGACGATGAATGTCTTTAAACGTATATCGTTTTGGGATGCCATCGCCCGTTTCGTACACCAAAGCTGTACGATCAACTTCCTCAATCCACTTATCACATATATCCCACGCTATGTTGTAACGTTGAGGTATATGCCATTTAAATTGATCAATCAGTATTTGATAAGAGTCTTCTCTGAGTAACATGCTGCATGCCGTCTTTTGCGTTGCCCAAATATTAGCAAAAAATAGGGCGGTAGATGAGCTGTCGTGTGGTCTTTACGATAAGACCGAGAGGAAATGTTTTAGGACGAACTTTGAAGAGAGGGTTTTGTAGCAATTTTTGACGGGAGACACACTCCCGTCAAGATGTAACTTTTAAATCACTAGTCTATCGATTGGATATTTGTTGCTTGGTCGCCTTTAGGGCCACTTGTAACGTCATATGATACTTTTTGATTTTCTTCTAACGTCTTAAAACCATTCGATTGAATAGCTGAAAAATGCACAAACAAATCTTTACCGCCATCATCAGGAGTGATAAATCCGAAACCTTTTGAATCGTTGAACCATTTAACTGTACCAGTACTCATTATGTCTTTCCTTGAAAATAAAAAAATAAATGCCAAAACTTCAAGAAGAGACCGTCTTTCACCAAGAATTAAGGATGTTTTCTTAATCAGGCGAAAAGATAGTACGACATCGTTAAAATATCTACCCCAGCTTGATAATTTTGCACGCGCCTTATAACGTATAAAGCCAGTCACGTCAAAATAAATCTTAGCCGCCAAAACCTTTAAACTTGGATGTTTCAGTGGCTTTACAGCCACCTAATCACTAATATAAGACTGCTTATAGTAACAGACGCAACCTAAAGAGGGAAACACGAATGTCAGATGCATTAAAAGCCGCCGCGCTTGAATACCATGAATACCCAAAGCCTGGGAAAATCTCAGTTGTCCCAACAAAAGGATTAACCAATCAACGAGACCTGGCGCTTGCGTACTCACCTGGGGTCGCTTACGCGTGCAGCGCGATTGAAGCGGATCCAAGCATGGCTGCTAAGTACACCTCTAGAGCGAACCTGGTCGGAGTTATTACCAACGGCTCTGCTGTGCTAGGCCTAGGTAACATCGGCCCCCTAGCTGGGAAACCTGTTATGGAAGGCAAAGCTTGTTTATTTAAGAAATTTGCAGGTATTGACGTTTTTGATATCGAGTTGGCTGAAACCGACCCAGATAAATTAGTCGATATTATTGCGGCATTAGAGCCCACGCTGGGCGGAATTAATCTCGAAGACATTAAGGCTCCAGAATGTTTTTATATCGAGAAAAAACTAAAAGAGAAACTGAGCATTCCCGTCTTTCACGATGATCAGCATGGCACTGCGATTATCGTAGGTGCCGCGATCATTAATGGTCTGAAGGTGGTAGGGAAAAATTTAGCCGACGTTAGACTTGTGTGTTCAGGAGCAGGTGCGGCGGCTATAGCATGTCTTAATTTACTCACCACACTAGGTATAAAAAAAGAAAATATCATTGTCTGCGATTCAAAAGGGGTCATCTCTACAAACCGTAGTGGGAAGTTAGACGAGAATAAAGCCATCTACGCCAGCGAAACATCTTTTGTATCCGTAGATCAAGCGATGCGAGGTGCTGATATCTTTCTCGGACTGTCAGGGCCAGGCACGATCAAAAAAGAGTGGGTCGCCGAAATGGCAGAGAAGCCCTTAATCTTGGCACTCGCAAACCCCACACCGGAAATCATGCCCGAAGAAATCAAATCTGTGCGCCCTGATGCCGTGATCGCCACGGGACGTTCTGACTACCCTAATCAGGTTAATAACGTCCTATGTTTTCCATTTATTTTCAGAGGTGCTTTGGACGTCGGAGCAACCAAAATCACTGAAGAAATGAAACTAGCATGCGTTTACGCTATTGCAGAATTAGCACAAGCCGAACGCTCGGACATCGTCGCCACTGCCTATGAAGGTAAAGAATTAGATTTCGGTCCTGAATATATTATCCCGACACCGTTTGACCCACGACTTATCACCCTAATAGCGCCAGCTGTTGCCCAGGCCGCGATGGACAGTGGAGTCGCAACAATACCAATTGAAGATATGTCGGTGTACCGAGAAAAAATTTCCAACCTCGTATATCAAACGGGCTTTGTGATGAAACCAGTCTTTGAGGCTGCAAAAGCCGACCTAAAGAAAGTTATCTACGCAGAAGGTGAGGATGAAAGAGTGTTGCAAGCAGTCCAAGTCCTCACAGATGAGAAACTTTGTCTTCCAATTCTTATTGGGCGACCCGACGTTATTGAATCAAGAATTAAAAGGGCTGGACTTAGGATCAACGCTGGCCAACATTTTGAGGTCGTTAACCCAGAAAACGACGAACGCTTCAAAGAAACCTGGCAGGAATACTATCAAATCATGAGAAGAAAAGGCGTATCCCCTGATGACGCCAAAGCGGCCGTCAGAAGCTCTTCAACACTCATTGGGGCTATGCTTGTACGAAGAGGTGACGCCGACGCACTGATCTGCGGAGCCATCGGGCGCTACAAAGACCACCTAAAGCACGTTAGCAACGTGATTGGTAAAAAAGAAAATGCATCTATTTTTGCAGCAATGAATTTGTTGCCCATGCAGAATCGAACTCTTTTTATTAGTGATACCTACGTTAACCACAACCCATCTACTGACGAAATTGCAGAAATAACCCTCATGGCGGCCGATGAGGTTAAGCGTTTCGGACTAATGCCTAAAGTTGCACTTGTCTCTCACTCAAATTTTGGGACTGAAGACAATCCGTCAGCAAGCAAAATGAGTGCTGCACTAGACATCATTGAAAAACTAGATCCCAATCTGGAGATCGATGGAGAGATGCATGGTGATGCCGCATTAAACGAGATCATTCGACAACGAACGCATCCCGACTCAAAACTAACAGGTGAAGCAAACCTATTGATTATGCCAAGCGTAGAAGCCGCCAATATTTCATATAATCTTCTGAAGATGGTTAGCGGTGACGGAATAACCGTTGGCCCAATACTATTGGGAGCTAAAAAGGCGGCACACATCGTCACCCCAACAGTAACAGTTCGCAGAATTATTAATATGACTGCTCTAGCCGCAGTCGATGCTGCCACTAGAGCAATCGCAGCGGCACAATAGATGATTAAGTTTATGGAACTTCAATAAAAAAAAGTAATGACGCATTCTTTTCAAGCAAGAACAAACACTCTCGAGGGTTGTCACGCTCAAGAATAAAGGAGAAAGCATGTCTGACGAAAATTTATTTTCTGGAGAGATGACGGACAAGCAACGTCTATTCCGTGACGAGTATATAAAAGATATTGCCAATTGGTATAACGGCTGGGGGCATCTTCTATCAATATACGCACCTGGACTCCTCGTCATTATTTTTTGCATGCGTCATATTGAAAATCCTAATTGGTTAGAAATTTCATTACTAATACCCATCATCCTCATTAATAACTTTAACGAATGGTGGCTTCATAAAAATGTAATGCACAGACCAATTAAGGGTTTTGGTGGCGCCCTCATGCCAGTATTTCACCGACACACGCATGAGCACCACCAATATTTCACTGCGAAAAGAATGACTTACGATACAACCCGGGAATGGCGCATTGTTTTATTTCCGCCTTATGCCCTGCTAATTGTCCTTGTCGGAACTATCCCCCCAGCATTCCTCCTAGGTTACTTATGGAGCCCGAATGCTGGGTACATACTGATGCTTTCCACGCCTTTTTATTACTTAAACTATGAAACCTTTCACCTATGCTGCCACGTTAAAGAAAACTGGTTCGTTCGGAACTGCCCACTGGTGAATACAATCCGTCGACATCACGCTGCGCACCACAGTCAACATATTATGACGGCTAGAAACATGAATTTGACCTACCCAATAGCCGATTGGTATATGGGTACCAGCGACCTTGATCGAGGCTTATTAGGACACATGTTTAACGGATACAATCAACGTTATATCAAGAGCCAATTTCAATCCGAACAAGGTGATGAAATTAAACAAACCGCCTTTAAATAAGCGACAATAATCTTAAATAATTAAGAATCATGGGTGCAGCGTTACCAACAATTAGGCAACTCAGATATTTAACTGTGTTATCAGAAACACTAAATTTCCGTCGAGCTGCAGAGCAATTATTTGTCACACAATCCACTCTTTCAGCGGGCATCAAAGAGTTAGAGATCACCCTCGGCGCAACTCTTCTCGAGCGAACTAAGCGTGCAGTTAAACTAACAAAAATAGGCTCTGAAATACTACATAGAGCAAAATCAATACTCACCGAAGTGGATGACTTGAGCAGCTTCGCCGAGCGTTTACAAAAACCTCTTAGTGGAACATTAAAATTAGGAGTCATCCCCACCATTGCTCCTTTTCTGCTACCCATCGTGATTCCCAAATTAAAAGCAGACTATCCGGCATTGAAGCTTTATCTAAGAGAGGATTATTCTCTGCGCCTTTTAGATCAAATTAAATCGGGCGAACTTGATTTTGCAATCATTGCTTTACCCTTCAAGACAGAAGATCTCATTATCAACACGCTGTTTAAAGATGAGTTTTGGTGGGTCGCAAAAAAAGGACAAGCGCTTGCAAAACTTAAAGAAATCTCGATAAAGGATGTAAACCTTAGTGAACTACTTTTGCTCGAGGAGGGACATTGCCTCAGAGATCACGCGATCGAGGCGTGTGGCACTAAAGCAGCTAACTCACTTGATGAGTCATTTGCAGCAACCAGTCTTTATACCCTCCTCCAAATGGTAGATAATGATTTGGGGTGCACACTACTCCCAGAAATGGTACTCAAGTCTGGGGCATTACTAGGTACGGAACTTGTAGCGAGACCTTTTTCAGATAAGCCTCCTTATCGAGAAATTGCGCTACTCAAAAGAAAGACTGACAATAGAATGGCCGATTTTGACTTGCTATCGGCACTAATTGTTTCTGTTAAAAAAATCCATTCTCCTAAACTCGGAGCTTCGCGTACAAAACGGGCTGCGACTAAACGCTAACGCTATTCTCTTACTGCTGGGGTCCTCAGTACGAAATAATGAACCTAGACAGAAATGATTTTATTGTTGAGCCACAGACTTATTAAAAAACTTTTCAGAAGAATATAAACATGAACGACCTATTGATTAAAAACGGAGTAATTATCGATGGATCAGGACGAGACCGGTTCGTAGGAGACATCTCTATCAAAGATGGACTCATAAATGGCGTTGGGAACAATCTAGGTTTGGCGACACGTATTATCGATGCGGATGGCCTCCTAGTTACTCCAGGGTTCGTTGATGTACACACGCACTATGATGGACAAGTCACCTGGGACCCATATTTAACCCCTTCGACGTTTCATGGCGTGACTACCGCCGTGTTTGGCAATTGTGGAGTGGGGTTCGCCCCAGTTAGAAAAACCGATGTCCCCTATCTCATCAATCTGATGGAAGGAGTCGAAGACATACCTGGGTCAGTGTTGTCAGAAGGTGTGGATTTCAATTGGGAATCCTTCCCGCAATATCTTGATGTTCTCGACTCATCTCCCAAAGCTATTGATATCGGTGCTCAAGTACCCCACGGTCCACTACGATTTTATGTTATGGGTGAGAGAGGCGCGGATCACCATGCAATTCCTAGCCCTAAAGAAATAGAGTCTATGGGCTTGTTGCTCGAGGAATCATTAACCGCAGGGGCTATGGGATTCACGACATCAAGAACAACCAAACACTTGAGTCGCGACGGAAAGAATACACCAAGCCTATCGGCAAAACATGATGAACTTCGTGGATTAGCCCGCGCTATGAAACGCGCTGGAAAAGGAATCATTGAAGTTAACTCCGATTTTGGTCCAGGTGAATTTGAGATCATGCGTATGGTTAGTGAAGTGTCTGGGCGCCCACTGTCCATCCTGCTTCTCCAGACCAATAATTCGCCCGATCTTTGGCGGCAAACTCGGGATCAAATTCATCAAGCCCGTATAGAAGGTATGAACGTCAACGGGCAGGTAGGGTGTCGGCCCATCGTCATCATTATGGGGCTCGAAACAACAATTAATCCATTTTCAACACATCCGAAATGGACGCAATTGTCATCGCTAACGCCCGCAGAACGTCTTACAAGAATCAAGCAAGATGCACAGCTGCGTCATGAGTTAATTCATCAAGTGCCTGACAACGAGCATACGAGACGTATTAAAGAATGGATGCCCAAGACGTTCTTAATGAATAAGGGGTTTGATTATGAGCCCTCACCAGAAGATAGCATCTGCGAGATTGCTCAGAGGAAAGGAGTAAGTCCTTTTGAAGTAGCCTTAGATGGAATGCTTCAAAACGACGGTAAGGGGCTACTCGCACACACGTTTGAAAACTATTTTGATGGTGACCTTGAAATCATAAGAGAAATGTTGCTTGACGACGGCACTATCATGGGCCTTGGTGATGGAGGAGCACATGTGTGTACTGTGTGTGATGAAGGTGCGCCAACCTATTTGTTGACGCATTGGGGTCGTGACAGAAAAAGAGGACCAAGAATTCCTCTAGAATTTTTGGTGAAGAAACACACCTCCGTTAGCGCACGTGGCTACGGCCTTCTAGATCGAGGACTTATTCAACCTGGATACAAAGCAGATCTTAATATTATTGATTATGAACAGTTGTCGTTATTAGATGCAGAGATTGTTTATGATTTACCTGCCGGTGGAAAACGCTTAATTCAAAGAGCGCGAGGTTACCGTCACACATTTGTATCTGGAGTAGAAATTATTAATCAAGATGAACAAACTGGAAATCTACCAGGACGCCTTCTACGATAAAAAATAGAGGATCAATATGAACCTAAAAGACGCTGTCGTTATTATCACCGGCGGAGGTACAGGAGTTGGCGCAGCCTGCGCACAAGTTTTAGCTAAACATGGCGCACGAATCATCATTAACTACAATAAAAGCCAAACAGGAGCGCTTGAAACAGCGAAGCAATGTAAGAAATTAGGAGGCGACGCAATTACGATACAAGGTAATGTCGTCTTTGACGATGATTGCAAGAAAATAGCGGTCGAGGCGATAGAACAATGGGGCAGAATTGATGGACTGATTAATAACGCGGGCATCACTAAATTCGCAGCGCCTGGAGATCTGGAAGCTCTAAGCGCCAATGATTTCATTGATTTATACTCAACAAACGTTGTTGGCTCCTATCAAATGATCAGGGCATGTGCCGATCATCTCAAGACGTCACGTGGGTCTGTCGTAAACATCTCCTCTATTGCTGGAATAAAAGCAATTGGATCTTCTACTGCATATATCGCATCTAAGGCTGCGTTAAATGCAATGACCGTAGCACTTGCCCGCGCGCTAGCACCAGAGATTCGCATTAATGCAGTTTGCCCCGGGCTTGTAGATACCGATTGGCACTCCAAGCGATTCTCTGAAAATGAATATAAATCATTTCTTAAAAATTATGAAAAAACAGTACCTTTAAAGTCTGTAGCAACGCCTGAGGATATTGCCGACAGTGTTATTTGGTTACTCTCCTCAGCCAGATTAGTCACAGGAGAAACCATTCTCGTAGATGCTGGGCTACACTTAGGTAAAGCAATGTAGTGACAACAGTCTCGAGCGTTCAAAAACCTTAAAAAATAGCGGAGACTTTATGGCGAAAGATCAAACTCTAGGATTCATTGGTTTAGGCAATATGGGGCAACCCATGTTGAAACGATTAATCGAGTCTGGCCGAAAAGTTGTTATCTACGATACTAACTCCAAGGCATTAGACGCCGCGGAAGCCCTTGGTGGACTCCGTGCCGAATCTAGTCTGGATGTGGCCCAACGGACAAAGATCATTATGCTTAGTCTCCCAAGCCCGGATATTGTTAAGGAAGTAGTGGGTTCAGAAAAAGGCTTGGCACATGGCAGTCAAGTCAAAACGATCATCGATTTTTCAACCATCGGAACGAGAGCTGCGAAGTTCATTGATGACCTAGCCAAGAACCAGAAAATACATTACATCGACTGCCCAGTCAGCGGTGGAGTAAAAGGTGCGGGTACAGGGACGTTATCAGTAATGGTTGCGTGTACAAAATTTTTATTTGAAGAACACAAGAGCCTATTAAACATTTTTGGAAGACCGTATCACGTCGGCGACAGGCCAGGCCAAGCACAGTCCATGAAGCTTGCGAACAATCTCCTATCATGCGCCGCAGTAGCAATCACGTCAGAAGCCATGGTTATGGGAACTAAAGCGGGATTAGATCCCGAGCAAATGCTTGAAATTATTAATGTCAGTACTGGTAAAAACACAGCGACTGAACATAAATTTCCTAAATCTGTTCTTACCGGAACATTTGACTTCGGCTTCTCAACGGGACTCTCATATAAGGACGTAAACCTGTGTATTGATGAAGCAGAAGCGATGGGTATTCCCATGTTTTTAGGTTCAACTGTTCGACAAATGTTGGCCGCCACAAAAGCTGAGTTTGGCGAGGACTCAGACTTCACCTCTCTTTGCCGTTTAGTAGAGAATTGGGCGCAAGTAGAAGTCCGGAAAAAATAATCACCAGGAGATAAAAATGAACGATGACTTATACCAAAAAGGCCTAAAAATAAGAAAGGATGTTTTAGGGTCCGAATACGTGGAAAAATCACTTGCAAATGCAAACGATTTCAACGAACCGATGCAAAGACTTGTGAGTGAATATTGCTGGGGCGCTGTTTGGGGGCGCGAGGAACTCCCAAAAAAAACCAGAAGCATGCTGAATATCGCAATGTTAGCCGTACTCAATCGTCCTAATGAGTTTAAATTGCATATACGCGGCGCGCTTAGAAACGGTGTTACCAAAGAAGAGATTCGTGAGATTTTATTACAAGTGGCTATCTATGGTGGGGTGCCTGCGGCTATTGATTCGTTTAAAAATGCTAAAGAAATAATAGATGCTGAAACCACCCCTTAGAACTCAAGCAACTCACCAGTACTCAAAACTACCCCTATACGAATCGGTTTCATCTTTTTAATGCGCAATAAGTCATCTCGATATTGAGTTAACTGCTCTTTGTATTGACGTCGACTAGCGGGACCAGGACTCGAACTATGATTCGATGAAATCTTGTAATCGAGAATCCAAAATTCGTCATTAAACTCAACGAGACGATCAATCCTCTTGATGTCACCTTCATCATTCATATAGGCAACTTCATTTGTAGCTTTAAGGTAATTGCCAGGAATAAAGAAACGGTTTAATTCTGGGGCTTTTACAATACGAAGACTGACATCCCATGCAGTATCAAATTCAGTCAATGACCCTCCGCAAAGCTGCTGAGTAGCCTCCTTACTGATCAACTCACCATCTGCAGTTATCGTCTCCAGGATTTTGTGTACGAGTGTCCCAAATTCAATATCGGAATTGGTATAACGCTCTTGTCTTTTACCTACTGAGAACGTTTCAGTAATGGGATCTATTTCAATAATGTCCTGAGAACTGCTATCGGTTTTTACTCTTTCTCTGAGCTTGATGTCTTCGGACAATAAGTCAAGCCCCTTATTCTGACTGCACTGTTGCATTGCATCGCTTAGTAAGGAATACCATGAACTTGGGTTATCTTTTGGTTGCGCTACGCCAGATACAAAAAATGCCTGTCGCGCACGTGTTACAGCCACATACAATAAATTCGTATCTTCCGTTCTGTTAAGAGCTTCGTGACGCGCAAACAACTCAGACCGACTTTCTCCTCGCTGTTTTTTCGCACCATAGATTGAGAAATGATTCGGTTTTTTTTCTCCCGGAGTCCAATCAACCAGAATATCCCAATTATCAGAACCTACTGCAGCGCCAGCATCAGCCAAGAAAACAACAGGAGCCTCTAACCCCTTCGCACCATGAATAGTCATAATGCGTACAGCATTAAGAGATAGTGACTGCAGCCCCTCCTCTGGGCCAGATCTCGCCTCGGCACACAATAATCGAATGTTCTCAAGGAAACGTCCTAAACTCGGATATCGGCCAGCAGAAAAATCTAACGAGTACTCCAAAAATGCGAGTAAATTTGAGCGTACACGCTCAGCTAGGTCGGGTAATGCCTGACCCGTATATCGATTGATTAAATCAGAGTCCCCGTAGATCATGTCAAGTAAATCGTGGGCTGGTAGGGTGTCGGCATATTTAATCCATCGAGACAAACATCTCGCAGCATCATCGAAGTCAGCTAAGGAGTTCGATTGATCACTGCCTTGAGCCTCGACCAACATGCTCCAAATAGATCGGTCACCCCGATTAATAAACACCTTTAACGCAATGTCATCAAACGAAAATATAGGTGACTTAAGAACATGAATCAAATAATGATCAACGTGTGGCGTCAGGAGAAACTGTAATAGCGAAATGACATTTTGAGTCTCCAGCGACTCCAAAAGTGAGCCTTTCCTTTGACTGAAAAATGGAATTCCTACTATCCTGAGTGCATCTTCATAGCTTTTTAAATGAGTACGTCGCCTGAGAAGAATCATAATGTCTGAAAACATGATGGATCGAAGTACATTTTCGTCATCGATAGCTTTACTGGAGACTAGCGAGAGAATTTTCTCACCAATCATTAGCCCTTCTTTAAGATGGCGATCATCTACTGGCTCCAACCTGGACGATATCAGAGGGTTTCTCCAGCGAGATATATCGCAAGCTTCAACAGGCTCAACAGCATCAACTAATGGGAACGCTGCCAACTCGGAGGATAAACCTGTATGAATCGACTGTTGGCGCACGAAGCTGTTGATCCTAGTTTCAAAACACGCATTAACCAATTCCGTAACTCCGGGAGCATTTCGATGACTCTGATTTTGAATAACTTTACGCCCACCTAAACCAGAGATGACTAATTTCTCTGCTACACCAAAAAGCCTCGGCTCAGCTCGCCTGAAGCGATAAATAGATTGCTTTGGGTCACCCACAAAAAAAAGTTTAATGGTTGTACCTGCTTGATTCGAAGCATCGATCCAAGATTTCAGAATAGTCCACTGAATTGGGTTCGTATCTTGAAACTCATCAACCAACAAATGCGTATAGCGTGAATCCAAGCGATGCAGCACAAAATCTGCTTGATCATCATCTAACAATAATGATCTAACATTCCACTCAAGATCCGAGAAGTCTAGGATATTCGAGTCACTCTTAAACGACTGAAATATTTTAAGTAAGCAATCACCGACAATTTGCACAGCAAGATTCAACTGAATAGACAACCACTCTACTCGTGCTGTTCCAAGCTGGTCGACGAGGGCTTTTAAATCTGCACTAACACGAACGTAGCGCTCCGCATCCTCAGTCCCCATCCTCTTTATCATTGCATCTGAGAGTGCTCTATCTCTAGACAATTTTTTCAAATAGAAAAACCAATTCTCAGGATCATCGAATGACTCAATCAATTCCAGTGCTTCAAGCGCCCTTATCTCACTGGGTAATTCATTTTTTAAAAGTAATTTTTTAAATTCAATCAAGTTAGAGATTAATATTTGATCCCGCAAAAAACCATCTAAAGGATCTTGATCTTGATTTCTGCGCCAAGCCAAAACTATTTCTTGCATCTCACTGCTTTTTAAACTTGCCCACCAATCCAACCGACTACCCACGAATCGCTCGAGTATTTCGCCTGTATTCTGAAGCTCATATCTTCCATAAAGATAATCAAGTGCATCCTTCACATCTCGATTAGAGGAAAGATTTTTAAAAAATAACTCCCAAGCATCCCGAAAAATCAAATCGCCGCTGTCTGATAGTTCCCCACCACGGCCTGATTGGGCTGACCATGGCGCCAACTGCAGAATTTGCAAAAACCAACCATGGAATGTATTCACATTCACACCAGGCGAAGTAGATAAATACTCTCCATAGAGTTTTCTGGCAAGAGGGACATACGCGTCTATCTCATTAGGGCTAACGCCTCGTTCTATTAGGAATTCTCTAACTTCTTCGTCATCAGCAATAGCCAGTGTTCTCAACCAATCGGTTAGTCGAGACTCCATCTCTCTCGCCGCTTTACGAGTGAAGGTGATCGCTAATATTTCCGAAGGTTTGGCTCCCGCCAAAAGTAATCTAATAATCCGCGAAGTCAATAACCACGTCTTACCAGATCCTGCACACGCTTCGACAATTACATCATTGTACGGATCGAGTACGAACTCTTTATCGCTGACCAGAGTATTCATTTGGGTAGCCAAGAAAAATCCTTCCGGCATACTGCTTGTACATCACAGTAGTGGCAAATCGACGGTACGCCATTCGCAGGCAACACCACGCCTCTTTCTATCTGACTAAAAAGACTCTCCAACCGACTTATATGCTCCTCAATGGAGGATCCAATATTGTGCGTTTCTAACGCCACGACATCTACAGCACCTTTATCTAAAGAAAGATACATCCCCTCGGTTTTATTGTCGGGTTGGAGTGAAACATAAGAAACCAATTGGGCATGCTCATCGTAAGAAGAAATTAGCTTTTTTAACATGCTCTTAGACCGAGCTTTGTAATCAATTACTATCCGCTTTGGGTCTTCATTAACGCCCTGATACTCGTCGATTCGATCCACTCTCCCAAAAAATTTTATAGATAAACCACCTAAAGTCATGAAATTACGCTCAAAATCCGCCTCCATTTCAACAATGGTCCAGCCTTCTTTCTCTCGCTGGACTTGCCACTCAAGGTACTGTTTAAACAAACCATGAAGTCGGGCCATCCAACCGTGAACCACGCCTCTCGACCCAACAAGCATTGCAAACGCATCACGGGCAATACCGGTCATTTCGAATTGCAGAACTTCTAAATCGACGTTCGTGCATTTCGGATATCGTGTGTGAAATTTTTCAAGCACCTTATGTATCACATTACCCAATTCACGCTTGCTTGGATCCTCATCAACCGAATCAGGCTCTCGAGTCCGCAACACATTTCGTACAAAAAATTGATATGGGCAATCAAGCAAACTTTGATAACCACTGACTGATATTTGAGCCGGAATTTCTGATGCGATAATATTTATGTTGGGCTCAGGCAAAGGCTTATACTCGCTTTGTAATTTTCTTTGGCTCGCTTCGAACGAGTGAAGCCGAGACTCTACTTCTTTGTCTTTGAGGTCGTCACCCCAAAGTACGGTGTGATGCAACCTAAAATACTCGAACCAGGGGCTCAAGAGATTATCTTCGTTATCTTTTTGTCTTTGCCAGGTAACAAAAGCTGTTTGGCTCGAGAGTAAAAAACCAAGTAAATCGACCTTAACCTCAGAGATGGAATCCTCGCTCGTCCTCAGTTCTAGTTGAGCCCGAACTCCATCTCCAAAATGAGCACTTTTAAACTGAGCTAATGGAAAATTAGCGTCATCAG
The DNA here is from genome assembly GCA_913057675.1 of uncultured Pseudomonadota bacterium. Classification (GTDB taxonomy): domain Bacteria; phylum Pseudomonadota; class Gammaproteobacteria; order Burkholderiales; family Eutrophovitaceae; genus Eutrophovita. The sequence continues at coordinate 18,422 of CAJXOL010000003.1, forward strand.
CTCCAGCAAAAATTACGCCATCAAAACTTCTGAGTCGCGCGGCACTGAGATGAGTAAAACTTATCGGACTATCTATCTGCGCGTCTTTAAAGGTGCTGACCTCCAGCTGCGTCTTAAACCAATCCAACCAGGCAGTGAAATTAACTTTCTGATCAAAATAATTGAGCTCGGCATCTAACGTATCCAGCAACTGTAAAAGTTGAATTCCCGCGTCATCCTGTTCAAGAATGTTTTTAATACCCCCGAACTCCAGACTCGCCAAAACAAATTTTATCCAATCCCTATGATTTCTTGATTTTAAATTAATGAATTGACACTTCACTTCGTATAGCTTATCAGCGACTTCTCGCACCTCATCAACGTCGATCTCTCTGGCTATACTATGGAATCCAATCGCAGCAGCCCTTTTTCTATTTTTCTTTACAGCTGTTTCTAACGCTGCTCGCAGCTGATCTACTCCAAACATCTGACTGATCGCAGGGCGCTTTAAAAAACGAATTAACTTGGTCAATTCAAAGTCGCAGCCAAGCAGCTCCAACCAATCAATGAGCGTAGCAGCGATAGAAGTTGTCGACATTTTCCATCCAAATTCGTCTCGCACTAAAATTTCAGACTGCTGCAACAGCGCCCTAAGACGACGAGCGACCTTTCGATCAAAAGGAACAATTGCAATATTCTTTTTGCCCGCTGATAGCCATTGTTGAATTTTAATCTTGATAGCCCGAACTTCCTGGTCGAGGCCAATCGCGGGAAAATAAGTAATCATGGATGACCAAGGACTTTTTTCTCGAAGAGTCGTTTCGGACATTTTTACCAATGGTTGCTCGGCTTCTTTTTGATAAACAGCTCTACAAAAATCAGCTCTCACATCATCACTAGCCTTACTCACATCAGCCTCTAAAACAGTAACACTATTTCGGCTGGCGTAACTCTCTATAAAGCTTTGCTCAACAGCGCTCAGTTCAGGATACTTTAAAACATATAAACGTCGCCTCTCATGTTCTAACAGCAGCGAGAGGCGGTAACGATAAGCGTATTGTTCAGATACTCGACCCTCTCGAACCCCAGCAAAAGCACTCCAAGTATCAAACAACAATCGAGCTTCAAATCCAACGAGTTTTTGGGAACGAGTTTGATAAGCTTGACGGAATCGATCGCTCAATACCTCAAAGGTTAAATCGACACCAGGCTGGCATAAGTCTAACTCGCCAATCAGCTCAGCCATATCAGCTGCCAAGTTCCAATTATTAGCCTGATCTAGCCATTGATGCTGCTCGAGTTCGTGATAAATCAGAAGCTCACGATACCGCTTCGTTTCCACCCCGAAAGGCTGACCAACTTGACGCGACCAATCACCAAAGGTGGTAAATAAAGGGAGGAGCACCCCAGCACCTGCCATAGTCATCAAGCGGTGCGCGCAAGCAGGGGCGGCGCTCAATGAAGGTAAAACAACAATAACGTCAGAAAAATCAAAGCCCTCATCAAAACTTGAATCATTCAGAATCCGTGACACCAGCACATCAATCAGCTGATGAGGCCATACTTTTTCGTGTCTTAAGATTCCTTTCATGAGACCTAATTTACACTAGGTGAGAACTTATTTTTCCAAGAGATCTCGCTTATTCGGCTTGTTTTGCCATTCAGCGGCATCAGGAGGAGCATCCTTACGTTCGATAATACTGGGCCAATGCTTCGCCAATTCAGCATTCAATTCAATGAAGTCTGTTTGATCCTCTGGCACATCATCATCAGCGTAAATCGCTTCTTCGGGACACTCCGCAACACAAAGCGTGCAATCGATGCACTCATCTGGATCGATGACCAACATGTTTGGCCCCTCTCGGAAACAGTCCACAGGGCATACATCCACACAATCCGTCCACTTGCATTTGATGCAAGTCTCAACTACAACATAAGTCATTGAAACGCCTTAGAATATTTTTACATTAAATACAATCTAATAATAACATTCTAACAAAATAGGAAGACCTTACTATAGTCAGATAATATAAAAGCACAGTTCTAGTTTGAGAAGGTAATGTCGAAATATGAGAATAAAAAAATAAAGCGCTCATCAGACAAAAATATGTTTTATAATAACGATTCTCTGATCAGGGATTGACCAACTGACGGCAGCAAAAAAAATACTGTAAGAACCATAATATCGAGTTTGTGAAGATTCCAAACTTAAATCCCCTGAAAAGTTTCTTTTTTTACAAACCCAAACTGGACATTTTAATAATGAGTGAAAAAATTCATCACGTAACCGACGACTCGTTCGAGAACGAAGTTCTTAATTCTGAGTTACCTGTTTTAGTTGACTATTGGGCCGAGTGGTGTGGTCCATGTAAAATGATCGCTCCGATTCTTGACGAAGTGGCTACTGAATATTCCGGAAGACTAAAAATCGCCAAGCTAAATATCGACGAAAATCAAGGAACACCGCCTAAATTTGGTATTCGAGGAATTCCCACTTTAATGCTATTCAAAGCTGGCAATGCAGAAGCAACTAAGGTAGGTGCGCTTTCCAAATCTCAACTGATGACCTTTATAGATAGTAACATTTAGCATCCCTCCTTCCGGTGACTTTACGAGTCCAAATTTCAACAATTGATCCTCTAAATTTTCCGCTAATTTTCTCCTTCCTCTTACTTATTCAACTCTATGCATCTATCTGATTTAAAAGACCTCCACATTAGCGAGCTAATTGAAATGGCTATGGCTAACGAGGTTGAAAACGCTAATCGTCTGCGTAAACAAGACCTCATATTCGCCCTACTAAAAGATCAAGCGAAAAAAGGAGAAAGCATTTCTGGTTCCGGCACCCTTGAGGTCCTTCCAGATGGTTTTGGTTTTCTGCGATCACCTGATACCTCCTATCTAGCGGGCCCAGATGATATCTACATCAGCCCATCTCAGATAAGAAGATTCAATCTGCATACAGGAGATTCCGTTGACGGAGAAATCAGAACGCCAAAAGAGGGGGAGCGTTACTTGGCGCTCGTCAAAGTGGACAAAGTCAACGATGAAGTGCCAGAGAACAGTAAACACAAAACACTGTTTGAAAATCTAACACCTCTCTTTCCAACAGATAGACTGCAAATGGAAAGAGATATTAAATCCGATGAGAATTTGACGGGTCGAATTGTGGACATAATTGCCCCAGTTGGAAAAGGCCAAAGGGGCCTTCTCGTAGCCAGCCCAAAAAGCGGTAAAACAGTCATGCTCCAACATATTGCTCACTCAATTGCATCAAACTACCCGGACGTTTATCTCATTGTGCTACTCATTGACGAGCGACCAGAAGAGGTAACCGAAATGCAACGCTCAGTGCGCGGGGAAGTGGTGTCATCAACCTTTGATGAACCAGCAACACGGCACGTGCAAGTGGCAGAAATGGTCATGGAAAAGGCCAAACGTCTCGTGGAAAGTAAAAAAGACGTTGTCATTCTTTTAGATTCAATCACCCGACTCGCTCGCGCGTACAACACGACTGCGCCGGCCTCAGGAAAAGTTTTGACCGGGGGGGTGGATGCCAATGCCCTTCAAAGACCGAAACGTTTTTTCGGGGCTGCCAGAAATATAGAGGAAGGCGGGTCACTTACCATTATCGCTACCGCACTTGTCGAGACAGGCTCTAGAATGGATGATGTTATCTATGAGGAATTTAAAGGCACAGGGAATATGGAGATTCATCTTGATCGTAGAATGGCCGAAAAACGGATCTACCCCTCTATTAATGTGAATCGCTCTGGAACCAGAAAAGAAGAGCTCTTGCTCGAGCCAGAAATATTACAGAAAGCGTGGATTCTCCGCAAACTGCTCTACCCTATGGATGAATTGGAAGCAACTGAATTCTTAACCGGAAAGATAAAAGCAACTAAGAGTAACAATGAATTCTTCGACAGCATGAAAAAAGGGTAAGTCAAAATTACATGATTTATTGTAAAATTGTATATTTTCGGGGATAATCAAGGTCTGTTTGACTTACACGAACAACAAATTCAAGCAACATTTGGCGTAAATTTCGCCATATTATTTTTTTAGGGTTATTACAAAATGAAAGCAGATATCCATCCAGGCTACGCCTCAGTCACAGTGACCTGCAGTTGCGGAGAGATTTTTCAGACTCGCTCGACAAGCAAAAAAGACATCTCCATCGAAGTTTGTTCTGTCTGCCACCCCTTCTATACAGGAAAACAAAAGATCGTAGATACGGCAGGAAGAGTTGAGAGATTCAAGAAAAAGTATGCAAATCTCGGGGTCAAAGCCGGAAAGTAATCTGGATGATCTATGTACCATATAAAAAGGCAGCCAAGGCTGCCTTTTTTAATTCGGAATATTTGTTCGCAATCTTTAGGGATACTTAATCGCAAAAAATTACGATGCTAAAACCAGGCTCTTACTTTAGGCACGAAAAAACTGCAGTCAGCATTACCAACAATCCGATGTTGCTGACCTCCCTGCTCTGCGTCGCTTGGACGATGTTCGGCCTTATTGGTCACGACCCTTGGAAATCAGAAGAAGCGTTACTCATTAGTCATCTATCCCAATTCACTAGCAGTGATTTCTGTCTCGACCTATTAGCAATAAACGATGTAACGTTGGCTGGTCCGCTGTTCTATTTGATCGCGATTAATTTTATTGAGATCTGGAGCTCTGTACTCGCACCTCATGATGCCGCTAGACTCACTCTTTCTGTTTGGCTGTTGTCTGCGATACTATTCACCGCCCTCACAGCTGGTGAATTATGGGGACGAACACAATCCTGGGTAGCCCCTTTGCTACTTATAGGTTCTGTCGGGCTCTTAGTTAAATCGCATCAGCTATCAGCAACTCCCGTACTTATTTCTGGGTTAGCAATCTTCTTTTATGGTCTCGCTAGCGCACCGCGACGATCGATTGTTGGCGGAGTATGGTTAGGACTAGGTGTCTCGATTATCCTCTTGGGCACCGCTTTTCAGAATGTGGCTATACCCATTTTTACGATTTTTTTAATGTCACTCATCAACCTCAGATACCGTGGATTGAGATTTACAGCCTCTCTAGCAATTGCAGGTCTCATTGTCATCATGTCTGCGGGAATATGGCTAACTATTCTTAATCAAAGCGACCCTTCGTTTCCAGCACGCTGGGTAGCTCTTACTTGGTCGGGAGCAACAGATTCATTCAAGGTTCCCTCAATGCATGAACTCATTTATCAAACGTCTGCATTGCCATGGTTTACATGGCCCACTTGGATATTTTTGGTTTGGTCACTATGGGTTGAAGGACGAGAGGGGCTCAAACGTAAAGAACTGCAATTACCTATCGTGCTAGGGATAGCAATAACCTTAGTTTTAGTGTTCACAACCATAAATAAAGAATCTGGTCTAGGCCCAATCTTATTACCGTTTGCTTTAATTGGATCCATTGCCGCTAGCCGAATACCTAGAAGCGTTGGTACTGCACTTTATTGGTTTGCAATAATGGCCTCTGCATTCTTCACCATAACAGCCTGGGTTTATTTTTCGGCTTCTCACTTCGGATTTCCACAAGAGTTATCCGAACACTTATTGGAATTATTACCTGGATATGAATCTGAGAAGAGAGATATTGCCGTACTCCTTGCAGCGCTGCTTACTGCAACATGGTTTTTACTAATTTTTAATATCAAAAGACTACCCGAGCGCTCCATTTTGATTTGGGCAATGAATTTGACATTTGGCTGGATGCTGTCTGTCTTACTGCTTTTTCATTGGATTGACGAACGCAAGACGTACGCACCAATGGTTCATTCAATGATGCGACACATCGATCCAAATTACGACTGTATCATTGCGCAAGTAGGCCCTGCGCAAAGAGGCTTAATCCAATATTATGGAAGAATTGTGACCACCGATATTTATATAGAAAAAAATGGTCAAAGCTGTGACTACCTGATCTATCAAGACCATTCCGAAGCTGATAACCACATTGGATTACCTTGGTCCATGATTTGGGAAGGCGGCCGCGTGGGAGACCGAGCAGAACGCTATAGACTATACAAAAGAGAAATAGGTTTAGATTAGTGAAAAACACTGTACAAAGATTTTTGTTTGAATTCTCCGATATACGTGGGGAAATTGTAAGCCTCGATAGTTCTTGGGAAAGTGTATTAACGCGCAGAGACTATCCACCTTCAGTCAGAAAATTGCTGGGGGAAATTACTGCGGCCACAACCTTACTATCTGCAACAATAAAATTTGACGGGACCTTATCGATCCAGTTCAAAGGCCAATCTGCATTGCTATTGTTACTAGCAGAGACCACAGGTATATCCAGCTTTAGATCGACCGCAAAGTGGCGAGATAACGATGAACTTGGAGATTCAAATGTGAATCTTCTATCACAAGGAACGCTCGCAGTAACCCTTACACCAAAAAAATCAGGGCAAGCCTACCAGGGCCTTGTAGATGTTCACAGCGACTCCATTCAGAAATCTTTAGAAGACTACATGCAACAGTCTGAGCAATTGACTACGCGACTATGGCTTGCATCAAACGACCAAAAGGCTACTGGCATTTTGCTGCAAAAGTTACCCACGGAACGCCATGAGGCTTCAGACGATTGGCATAGGATCACGACTCTCGCGGCTACAGTTACAAACGAAGAATTATTAACTCTAGACTTTGAAACAATACTCAAGAGATTATTTCACGAGGAAACCATTCGAGTGTTTGATGAAAATTCTGTTAATTTTTCTTGCTCATGCTCAGAAAATAGAACTGATGGCATGCTTCAATCCCTCGGGGAGTTAGAAGTAAGAATTATTTTAAGTGAAGAAGGCAATGTGAACATTACTTGTGAGTTCTGCGGAAAAAATTATATTTATTCGCCTTCTGGGATTGATCGAATATTTTCCTATGAATCTCGAGAGTCCACGCAAGAGACCAATGGCTCTATCAACTGATAGACCTTATACCTCAATTCTTAACCACCTGATGCTACGTCATGACTGATGTAAAACAAGTTCGATTAGATAAGTGGCTCTGGGCTGCACGTTTCTACAAAACCCGAGCTCTCGCCGCTAATGCAGTAACCAACGGACGAGTTAAGGTCAATGGCGCGAAAACTAAACCCTCAAAAAAACTTAGCGTAGAAGATCAAATTAATATCCAATTGAGTTCAATTTCATGGGATATACAAGTCAAAGAACTCTCCTGTCAGCGCGTTTCAGCTGATTTGGCTAAACACTTTTATGAAGAATCAGCTGAAAGTAAAAGTCAAAGAAACACGATAACCGAAGCACTCAACGCGGAAAAAAAGCTGCAAACTCCGAAGTACGGAAATCGACCGACTAAAAGAGGCCGTCAACAAATCATCCGTTTCAAGCAAAACGACGGTTAAAAAAATGGTACATATAACGACAATTAGAAAAAATAAACTAAAGTATTTATACTTATAAAAAAATTTATGCGACGCACCTTTTTGGTCAGATCAAGGTATAAGCACCAAGATTAGAGGGACAGAAATCTGCGGACGTAAGTTTTGTGCTGACGCTGCCGAGAACAAAAAATTTCATAAGGGAAAGAAAATGATAGATGAGCGAGAAGTCGTGGTTGTATCTGGAGTTCGGACAGCAATCGGAGACTACGGTGGATCTCTAAAAGATTTTTCGCCAACAGATCTAGCCGCGAAATGTATCGAAGAGGCTCTCACAAGAGCGAAAATCGAACCCCAAGATGTTGGGCATGTAGTGTTTGGAAATGTAATTCATACCGAACCCAAAGATATGTACTTTGCGCGGGTAGCGAGTATGAATGGTGGAATTCCAAAAGAAGTGCCAGCTCTGACCTTAAATAGATTGTGTGGCAGTGGACTACAAGCCATCGTGACAGCAGCACAAATGATCAAATTAGGCGATACAAATATTGCAGTAGCCGGCGGAGGTGAATCTATGAGTCGATCCAATTACTGGCTACCGACTGCTAGATGGGGATCAAAAATGGGAGACCAGGCAATCATTGACTCTATGGTTGGTGCGCTCTCGGACCCTTTTGAAGGTATGCATATGGGGGTCACTGCTGAAAATGTAGCCTCCGAGTATGAATTAAGTCGCGATACCCAAGATGCCTTTGCACTGGAGTCTCATCAAAGAGCTACTAGAGCCATCAAAAACGGATGGTTTAAGGATCAAATACTCCCTATCGAAGTCAAAGACGGAAGATCCACTCGAATTTTTGACACAGACGAACATGTTCGTGAGGATGTTTCATTGGCCAGTCTTGCTAAGTTACGTACGGTGTTTAAAAAAGACGGGACAGTAACCGCAGGAAATGCCTCAGGTATTAATGATGGTGCAGCTGTTCTTGTTCTCATGGAGAAAAAGGAAGCTGAGTTAAGAGGAATCAAGCCTTTAGCTCAATTGGTCAGTTACGGACACGCCGGTGTGGACCCCAGAGTCATGGGGTTAGGCCCTATACCAGCCGTTAAAAGCGCGCTAGAAAAAGCGAACCTAGATATAAGTGATATTGATATTGTCGAATCCAATGAAGCCTTCGCCGCTCAAGCGTGTGCAGTTTCTCAAAGCTTAAATTTTGACCCAAGCAAAACCAATCCGAACGGAGGTGCCGTTGCTATGGGACATCCGGTAGGTGCCACGGGCGCAATCATTACAATTAAAGCCCTCTACGAACTCAACCGAACTCAAGGACAACACGCGCTCGTGACTATGTGTATTGGGGGTGGCCAAGGAATCGCTGCTGTATTTAAAAGTGTATAAACGTCAAATAAATCTTAATAATAAATGCAGCAAACTGTGAATGCTGCTGCAACTCCTTTAACTAAGACCACTGTCTCCAAAATATACAAGTAAAAGGCTCCAAACTTACGTCTCGGCATCGAGCCTCAATTACCGTTAATAGCGTTTTTTTCAATTTGACGCATGACCCAGCCAACATTATTATGCAACATTAAGATGGGTTTTTAACGCGGCTTTCATAACAATCTAATCCCGTCGTGCACTGTGAACGGAGCGAATATCCTCTTTGCCATATGCCTAGAATTTTTAATACAGAAACATGGAAAGCACTCGAGAAATGTGGTCAGGACCCGAACCTGGAAACGATTGGAGAACTCTTTAATAAAGACGTCAGCCGGCCCGAAAAATTCTCACTCGAACTCGACGGACTCTATCTCGATTATTCTCGAAATCAAATTAGCGAGAAAACTAAAGATTTACTTTTAAGCATTTGCGATCATGCGCACTTAAAGGATCAGATCACAGCTATGTTTTCGGGAAAAAGAATCAACACTTCGGAAAATAGAGCCGCATTGCATACTGCTCTTAGATCTAACGGTAAAGAGTATCCCAAGGGACCACCCAAGGAAATAAGAACATCCACCAATGACAACTTAGAGCAGATGCGCATGCTGTCTCATAAATTTAGAGATGGTAAGCTCGTTGGCTCTACGGGACAAAAGATCAACGCCGTCATTAATATTGGCATTGGCGGCTCAGACTTAGGACCCAAATTAGTATATTCAGCTCTGAAGAACCACGACCATCCACTCGTCTTATTCGTATCTAATATTGACGAATCAGATTTAACTGGAAAACTGAAAGATGTGAACCCAGCTAAGACGTTATTCGTAATAGCTTCTAAAACCTTCACAACAGCAGAAACAATTACAAATGCCAAGAAGGCGCTATCGTGGCTTACGCGAACATTAAACGTTGATGAAAAAAATGCAATTGAACATCATTTTGTAGCAACTACGGCAAACCCATCTGTGGCAGAAAAGTTCGGGATCAAGACGGAAAATATTTTTCAGTTCTGGGATTGGGTTGGTGGTCGCTACTCCCTGTGGTCTGCAGTTGGTTTACCAATTGCACTGGGTCTTGGATTTGAGACGTTTGAAGTGCTTCTTCGAGGCGCCGAAGACATGGACGTACACTTTAGCACTGCTCCCGCTGCACTTAACTTACCAATCATGCTCGCACTAGTTGGCATTTGGCACGTTAACTTCAGAAACTACTGCGCGCACGCAATACTCCCTTACACCGAGCGTCTTTCATTATTTCCCGAGTACCTGCAGCAACTAGAGATGGAGAGCAACGGTAAAATGGTTGATCGATCCGAGTCTCAGATAAGCCACACCACCGCCCCAATCATTTGGGGCTCCAGAGGGACAAATTTCCAGCATAGCTTCGCGCAGCACTTGCACCAAAGCCCGATCGTGACCCCTTGCGACTTTATTGCGGTCGCAGCTGACAACAAAAACCATCAAAGCGTCAAACCATTGCTCGCCAACTGCCTCGCGCAGATCGAAGCCTTAGCCTTTGGAAATCAAGATCCAATGAAGTCGAATGGACAAACAAAACCTTCACAAATCATTGAGGGAAATCGCCCCTCCAATGTAATCATATTGGATAAATTAAATGCAAGGACATTGGGCAGCATGCTAGCTTTATACGAACATAAAGTATTTGTTCAAGGGGTCATCTGGAACATCAACTCTTTCGACCAATGGGGTGTTGAACTTGGAAAATCACTCGCAAAAAGAATTGAAAAAGAGTTAGAGTCAGGTGATAACTCCGAAAACACACTTAAATCCAGCGCCAATCTCATAGAGCGTATTAACACTCAAAAACAGAGATCTAGCTAACGATAAAGTGTTCTCGATAATATTTCAGCTCATCAATTGACTCTTCTACATCTGCTAGCGCTTCATGCTTCCCATGCTTCACTAGTCCCTTAATTGTCTCCGGCTTCCAACGCTTAGCCAGCTCTTTCAAAGTAGACACATCTAGATTTCTATAATGGAAATAAGATTCCAATTTCGGCATCCATTTGGCCATGAAACGCCTATCCTGACAGATTGAATTACCGCACATAGGAGACGTATTAGGAGGCACGAACCGCTTTAAGTACTCAAGCGCTGATTGCTCTATCTCACTTTCATCGGTCGCGGACATCTTGACACGCTCAATAAGACCACTTTTCCCATGAGTTCCCTTATTCCAATCATCCATTCCGTCAAGAATATCCTCAGCTTGATGAACAACCCAAACCCCACCCTCATCCAAAACATTCAGTTCGGAATCAGTAATGACGATCGCCAACTCGATAATACGATCGCGTTCCGGAAGAAGTCCCGTCATCTCCATATCAAGCCAAATTAAATTTTCAGTACTTTGAGGCATAATGTGATTATAACTATCATTGTCTGTAACGTTATTTTATAAACTTCTTACTATCTAAAACTAGTCGCCTAATTATGATGAACAATGCATTTTCTTATATTTTTCTGCTCTTCGTATTATCGTCAGTAAGCATAAAAATTTGGCTCTCTATGCGCCAAATTAAAGCCGTTAAATCACACCAAGATCGCGTGCCAACAGCCTTCACTGCAGACATTTCTCTGGAATCCCATAAAAAGGCTGCGAACTATACCGAAGCTAAAATGAAGCTGTCGAATGTTGCTACCCTAGTGGATGCAACTTTGCTTCTTGCTTTGACATTCGGAGGCATACTGAATTGGCTGCATGCCTTCTCGTCGACCGCCGCATCAGGAACCATCCTTTCAGGATTGGTTTTTTTTGGGCTCCTAGGTCTATTTATATCTCTGGTCCAATTACCCATCGATTTATACAAGACATTCATCCTGGAAGAAAAATTCGGCTTCAATAAGATGTCTTTTTCATTATTTTTTAAAGATCTCATGATTGGCCTCATAGTCTCAGCGGTTATTGGCTCAATATTCATAGCAGGACTGCTTTGGGTCATGGAGACAGCAGGGGTTAACTGGTGGTGGTATGCCTGGCTACTTGCTATCATGTTCTGGTTCTTCATCCAGTACATCTCTCCAACTGTCTTAGCACCAATGTTCAATAAATTTTCGCCCTTAAATAACGATAAACTAAAAGAACGTATTGAGGGCTTACTAAAGAAATGCGGCTTTCAATCTAGCGGGTTATTTGTAATGGATGGCAGTCGCAGAAGCAGCCACGGAAATGCGTACTTCACTGGATTTGGAAAATCCAAAAGAATCGTATTTTTTGATACGCTCATTAATAAGCATAGTCCGGACGAAATTGAAGCTGTGTTAGCACACGAGTTAGGACACTTCAAGTTGAAACATGTATTTAAATTAACATGCTTCTTAGTTCTGGTTAGTCTGATATTCTTTGCATTACTTGGTGCACTTCAACAGTCAGCCTTTATCCACGAAGCGCTGAACCTGAATGCGTTCGGCTCATCCTCTTTGCTGTTAGCTGCTTTTTATTTTGGCCTACCGCCATTTTTGTTTTTATTCAGACCATTATTTACTGCCTACCTCAGAAAAAATGAATTTGAAGCCGATGCGTATGCAGCTCAGCAGGCCCCCGCAAAAGAGCTGATTAAGGCGCTTATAAAACTCTACAAAGATAACTCTTCGACATTGACGCCAGATAAATTATACTCGGCGTTTTATGACTCACACCCTCCAGCTTCAGCACGAATTACGAGACTTGAAGCGTCCATTAATTAATTGAGAAAAAACTTAAAAATTGACAAATAAAATCATCGAAAACCTTGTTAGGCAGAAATGTACGCCTTGCGAAGGTGGCATAGATCCTATTCCTGAAACGCAAATTCATCTCATGCTTAACGGGATGCCTGGATGGGATTACGCTGAAGGTCATATCAGTAAAAAATATACATTTAAGAATCATTATCAGACAGTTGCATTCGCCAATGCGGTAGCGTGGATTTCTCATCGCGAAGATCATCATCCGGATGTTTCAGTCGGGTACAACACGTGCAATGTGAGCTACACAACTCATGCGATTAATGGACTCAGCCAAAATGATTTTATTTGTGGGGCTAAAGTCGACCACCTCTTTGACTTATAAAATCACTCACAATATTGCTGCCGTATCAAAAGCGATGAAACTGTTCGTTTGAATACTGAGTCGCCAACACAAAAAGGTACAATCATATCGGCTCACGGAAGACATTACTCCGTGGAACTCAATGATGGACTAATCATCATGGCTTATCCTCGAGGCAGGTCAACAAAATACGCCTGCGGAGATGAATGCGTCCTGAACGTGAACGGCTCAGAGGGGAGAATTCTCACCATTGAGCAACGTTCTTCTATTTTTTGGCGATCCGATACCTTTAAACAAAAGCTAATCGCAGCAAACATCACGATGATTATATTGGTAGTGGCGACCGACCTGCCCATTAATTACTCTCTGATCACACGATGCTTAGTTGCCGCAGAAGAACAACGCATCACCGTAAGGATACTGGTCAACAAATCGGACTTAGGCGAAAACACCTCATCAAGCAACTTCATCGAGCAATACACGAATCTCGGATATAGTCCCATTGCTGTCTCCGCAATCACCGACACACAGGCTATCAGAGAAATAATTAAGGATCAAAGAATAGTACTTGTCGGCCAATCTGGAGTTGGTAAAACAACAATCGTCAACAACATGATCAGTGCGGTAAACGCTAAAACGGCGGCCATATCTAGCAAGCTAAGAACAGGAAGGCATACAACGACTCATGCCCAACTATATCGGCTAGACGATTCAACATCATTAATCGACTGTCCTGGATTGCAGTCATTCGGACTAAAACATATTAACCCACAGCACCTGGCTGATTATTTTACTGAATTCCGTAATTACCTGAGTCAGTGCCAGTTTGCCAACTGCACACACACTGTGGAACCGAACTGCCATGTGATTAATGCAGTTAAGGATAAGCTTATCCGCACCACCAGATGGGAACAATACAAAACGATACGGGCAGAAATAACCGGCTAGTCAATAACGGAAAAATGTCTACTCAACTCCATCAAACTAAAATATCGACCATAAACACAAGAAATACCCATAATAAAAAACAACGCAGAAAAAATGCCACGGATCTTTGGGCCAACTGATCAAGACTCAAGTGCTCTTGCAGACCATACTTCGGCGTAAATATCTTTCCATCTCCCTCGCCGGAGGCCCCTCCAAACTGCATATTGAGCGCCCCACCACTCGCAGATAATAATGTACGCCAAATCCCTAAACCAGATTGACCACCCTGATCTCGCCAACATCGAGTAGCCGCCTCAAAATCACCGACCAATGCATACGTTAGGCCAAGGCACCGATGTGGCAACCACGTTAGCATAGTGTGCGCAACGACTACACATTCAGACCGCCTAAGCATTTCTAAGGAATGTGCTCTGATTAATGCGCTGTAAGCGCTGAGACTAATGAAAAATAGTATTGCACCAGATAAACCTGGCATTAAGCAATACCAAAAAATAAGACCAAATATCCTTGATGCCGTTATAGAAAATAGTCGTGTAATACGCGGCTTGGGATGTTCAGAGTATGCCTGAGAAGCTTCTGATTTTAGCCTGTCATTAGAAGTTTCAACACTCCGCAGATCAGAAAAATCAAACATAATTGCAAGGATCAAAACATTAAAAATAAACAATAAAGGCGGGGTTTCTTGAAAAATAAGTTGCGTAATCACCCAGATAATTAATAGACATATAGCCCACAAGGTGCCAAAAAAAATCATGGATTGCCATGGCTTACCTGACACAAAATTTGACCCAAGAAATTGGTCAAATAATCTGTCATTTGATACTTTCACTTTCTTTAACTTCTCAGAAAAAATCCAGCTGCAGATTGCAGCACCAATGATTACAAAACATTCCACGCAATTATTTCCTCAAAAAATTAATTAACGAATAAAGACTTTAAACTATGGCAATAGATAAACTAGTATACCTTTGTGTACATTATATAAAAACGCATATAGGAACTTAATTAAAATAAGTTCTAATGGGAAAGAACCTATTACCTCAATAATCAAAAATTTAAATTTTATGCAAACATCAAATTTCAAGCACCTTACTATCGAAAGGGATGAGAAGGTTGCTGTAGTGACTATTAACCGACCGGAAAAACGAAATGCTCTTTCTCCTGAAGTACTCCAAGAGATAACGGCAGCATTTGAGGCATTACCCCAAGATACTGGGACTAACGTAATAGTGTTCACCGGAGGAGAGCGATACTTCTCAGCTGGCTTTGATTTAAATGAGATTAGGAAGCTCGAAAAATTAAATAATGAATCCTACACAGCCATGTTTCACCGGACTTACCGTTCTATTTTGTTTTGTCCATTACCTGTGATATGCGCTGTTGGTGGTCCAGCTATAGCTGGAGGATTTGACCTTTCGATGATGTGCGACTTCCGTTACGCTTCGACAAAAGCCAAATTCGGGCAACGGGAAATAGCCCTATCACTAACGCCAATACTGGACCCACTTTGGCGCATCATTGGTCTCGGCAGAGCCAAGGAGTTAACACTTACAGGCCGTCTTTACGATGCTCTAGAAGCAAAGGAAATTGGTTTTATCAATGCTGTATATCCCACTGGGAAATTATTAGATAACGTTTTAGAGATCGCAGTTAATATGGCGAAATTCGACAGGCAATGCCTCATCGAAACCAAACAGCTTTCAAATCAATTACTCAATCAAGATCTCGAAAGCAGCATGCGTATTCAAGAGTGGTTGTTCAGAACATATATTGGGTCTGAGGAAAATCACGAACGAATTGATGCGCTGCTAGAAACCCTTAAAAAGAATAAATCTTAAAAAATACGTCAATAAAGTTCACGTTATGCCTAACGAAGATCAAAAGAGCTTTGGATCATGGATCTCAACACTCATGTTGTTGGTTATCACCTGCGTTTCAGGTGGGCTCGTCTACCTTAATGCCGCAAGTGACCCCAGCAAAATAGAACCACGAGCGATAACACCTAGAGGCGCCCTAACAGATGAAGAAAATTCAACCATTTCTATTTTTGAAAACGCTAAAAAATCCGTAGTTTTTATTAGCACGAAGCAACGCGTTAGAGATTATTGGACGCGCAATATATTTTCAGCCCCAAGCGGAACAGGCTCCGGATTAGTATGGGACTCACAAGGACATGTGATCACTAACTTTCATGTTATCAAGGGCAGCAGTGAAGCCACTATCAGACTAGAGGATGGTCGAGACTATAAGGCAAGCTTAGTTGGAGTCAGTCCATCCCACGATCTGGCGGTTCTCAAAATTATAGTTACGAATCAATCACCGCCTCCGATTCCTATTGGAGAAAGTAACGACCTTAAAGTCGGACAGAAAGTATATGCGATAGGTAATCCGTTTGGTTTGGACTGGACACTAACCACCGGAATAGTCTCTGCTTTGGATCGCAGCATCAGCACGGACAGCGGACAGAATATTGAACATCTAATTCAAACGGATGCCGCAATTAACCCTGGGAACTCAGGAGGGCCGCTGCTTGATTCTTCTGGAAGGCTAATTGGAGTCAACACAGCCATCTACAGCCCCTCAGGCGCTTCTGCTGGCATTGGATTCGCAGTTCCAATTGATACGATTAATCGAGTTGTCCCTCAACTAATAAAATACAAAAAATACACGCCACCAAGCATCGGTATACATCTTGATGCCGACCTCAACAGGCGCATTACCGAAACCATGGGCGTCAAAGGGGCGGCTATTCTCAGGGTCCTTCCAGGATCTTCGGCTGCCAAGGCCGGGCTTGAAGCTGCCCGACTAAGATCGGATGGTGTGATTGTTCCTGGAGATATCATTACCAAAATCCAAGGGATATCAGTTGGGTCAATAAGCAAATACTATGGATTAATGGATGATTTCAAAGTTGGGGAAGAAATAGTAATTACAATTCATCGTCATGGTGAGAACTTAAATATAGTCGTTAGAGTGCAAGGTGGATAAATTCATTTATACCAACCCTATCAGTCACCTTCAGTTGCCACACTCACGGGTACGGCATTGAGCACATCTGCCAATACGTTAGGTGCGAGACTCACTAAGAAGCCCTTGGCTCCACCATTAATATAGATTCTGGGTAAATCGAGAATCGATTTCTCCATGTAAATCGGCATAGTCTTCCGGGTACCAAAAGGGGACGTCCCTCCAACTATGTAGCCTGAATGCTTATTCGCCACAACAGGGTCACACGGAGCAACACCCTTTGTTCCAATAATGCGTGCGAGGCCTTTTGTGGAGACTTGTTTATCGCCATGCATCAGCACAACCAGAGGTTTACCAGTCTCAGTTTGCATAACTAACGTCTTGACCACGACATGCTCCGAAACACCCAATTCGTGAGCAGAAACACTTGTGCCTCCGCGTTCCTGATAGGCGTATAAGTGCTCAGCGTAGGAGATCTTATGAGCTCTCAGGAATCGAACTGCTGCTGTAACAGACCGTTTCAATCTCTCTAAACGTCCGACATCGCAGACGCCAGAATATGTAACATTCCAGCAGTCGCTCCCCAGATATCGTGCTCAAGATAAGGTAAACGATAAAAATATCGTTTATCGGAGGCATCAGAACTTGAGGATATTTTATAATTACCAAGGTCTAATACGAAATCCATTGGCACTTCAAATATTGACGCCACCTCAAATGGATCCAAAACACAATCAATGGGAGGTTCAATCCATGCAACAACCGGGGTGACCCTGAAACCTGTTCGAATATCATATTCAGGTAACTGGCCTAACAAGGCCGACTCGTCAAGATTTAAACCAATCTCCTCTTGAGTTTCTCTCAAAGCGGTCATCTGCCTATTCGCATCCTCATCCGAAACCCTGCCTCCAGGAAAACTGATCTGACCTGCATGATTGTTCAGATGATCAGTTCGTTTAGTCAATAAAATACATAACCGATCAGCTCGATGAACAATTGGAACCAGCACTGCGGCCGAAATAGGACTCACGCCGACCGGATGCTTAAACATCAGATACCCCGTATTTTCAGCTTTCGGCTTAAACGACGCCAATCTTTTCGATATGCTTTGACGAGTCAGCAATAAAGACATTTTCGTATTATTTTTAATTAACCTTTAACCGCGCTAGTATTACATAAACTTAAATCAACAAAAATACGAATATATCCGTCAAAATTCTCAGACACCTGATTTATGATTAATTCACGCTTCTTAAAAGTCGTACTTTTTATAGTTTTCCTAGGCGCCAGCTTCCAGCAACCTAGCATGGCAGGGTGTTCTAGCGAGATTCGTGTTTTGGGAGATGATCTTAGTGGCATCAAACTTTCGCCCCAACAAAACCAATTATTGGCAGATAGAATTTTTCGAGCTAAACGACATTGCTTTAGAGGCCAAGAAAAAAAAGCTATGGCTCTCATTAATGCGGCAAGAGCGCTCGTAGGTCTTCAACCAACAACCGGAGAGTTCGACTGGGAAAACATACCCATCGAAGACTTAAATAGCCGACCTATAAACTAATCTACATATCACCGGTTGGTTGTAGCATCGACTGAACACAACGCAGACATATTTACTAATCGCCTTACAGTAGCAGTGGGCGTTAGGACATGCACTACCTTACTTGGACCAAGCAATATGGGACCAATAGTAATACCCTCTCCCACAGTGACCTTCATCAAATTAAAAGCGATATTTGCTGCATCTAGATTGGGCATGATCAATAAATTAGCCTCACCCGAAATCTGGGCATTGGGGAAAATAGTCTGACGAATCTGTTCGTCTAAGGCTGCGTCTCCGTGCATTTCTCCATCAACCTTTAATGTGGGATCGCGTTCAATGATGATTTCTCGTGCGAGAGACATTTTTTGTGCTGAAATATCTTTAGAAGTGCCAAAATTAGAGTGCGATAAAAGTGCAATATTAGGTATCAGACCAAAACGTCTTACCTCCTCTGCCGCCAGCATTGTGATATCTGCTATTTGCTCTGCATTCGGATTGATATTCACATAGGTGTCACAAATAAAAAGTGTTCGCCCTGGAAGAATTAATACATTCATTGCAGCAAAACGACTCGCACCACTGCGCAGACCAATGACATCGTTGATATATCTAAGATGAATATCAAAGTTTGCGATCGTTCCACAAAGCATAGCGTCGGCGTCGTCGTTTTTGACCATCAATGCCCCAATTAACGTAGTTCTTCGCGAGGCCTCTCGATTCGCGTACTCTTCTGAGACTCCTTTGCGTTGCATGATCTCATAGTACTGTTTCCAATAAGTCTCAATTCTTGAGTCTGTATTAGGATTAAAAACCTCAAAGTCTCGGTGGGGTTTTATTCTTAAGCCAGCTTTTTCAATTTTCTCTTGAAGAATCTCGGGTCGAGCAATCAATATCGGTCGAGCAAGCCCCTCATCAACGACAATTTGAACAGCTCGCAGCACTCTATCATCCTCACCCTCACAGTAAACAACTCGCTGTGGTTTTTGTTTTGCTGCCAAAAACACTGGCTTCATAATTATTCCGGAGTGGTAGACAAATTGAGTTAAGCGCTCCTTGTATGCCTCAAAATCTAGAATTGGCCTAGTAGCAACCCCACTTTTCATTGCAGCATCAGCCACAGCGGGCGCAATACGCACGATTAAACGAGGATCAAAGGGTTTAGGGATGAAATAGGTTGGCCCAAATTTCATCTCAACATTTTCATATGCCATGGCAACAACATCTGATTGTTCTTCTCTTGCAAGCTCCGCTATCGCTTTAACCGCCGCCAGCTTCATATCGTCATTAATTTCTGTCGCACCGACATCAAGAGCCCCCCTAAATATGAAGGGAAAGCACAGCACATTATTGACCTGATTCGGGTAATCAGATCGACCCGTCGCCATCACTGCATCGGGTCGTACCCGCCGAACAATATCTGGGTGCACCTCAGGGTCAGGATTAGCCAGCGCAAGAATCACTGGGTTTTTCTTCATCAGAGAAATCATTTCCTCATTAAGTACGTTGGCCGCAGAAAGGCCAATAAAAACGTCAGCGTCAATCATTAAATCGGCGAGACCTCTGGCATCAGTATCTTTCGCGAATTGAGCTTTGATTTCATCCATCTCAACTTCTCTTCCTTGGTAGACCACACCATGGATATCCGCCACATAAATGTTAGCCATTGGTAAACCTACCTGAACCAACAACCCTAGGCAGGCAAGAGCCGCAGCGCCAGCGCCAGAACAAACCACTTTAACGTCTTTTAAATCCTTCCCAACCACCTCTAACGCGTTTAGAAAGGCAGCAGCAACAATAATGGCTGTACCATGTTGATCATCATGGAAAACAGGGATCTTCAGCCTTTTTCTTAATTCTTTCTCAATTCTAAAACACTCAGGCGCTTTTATATCCTCCAAATTGATGCCGCCAAAGGTAGGCTCCAATGAGGCGATAATCTTAATTAATTGATCTTCATCATCTTCGTTTATTTCTAAATCAAATACGTCGATGCCTGCAAATTTCTTAAAAAGAACAGCCTTCCCCTCCATCACAGGTTTAGCCGCTAATGGGCCTATGGCTCCCAAGCCAAGCACGGCACTTCCATTTGTCACTACGCCAATAAGGTTTGCCCGACTGGTATAGAGATTCGCAGTGGAGGGATCAGCAACAATTTCTTCACAAGCAGCAGCAACACCTGGAGAATAAGCCAATGCCAAATCACGTTGATTTGTTAAGCCTTTTGTAGCCTTTATCGAAAGCTTCCCGGGCGAAGGGTACCTATGGTAGCGTAGCGCAGAACGTCTTAGTTGTTCATCCATGAATTCGTCTTTCTACAATAATAAAAATTTTAATGCTCAATATAAAAGTTCATTAACTTTGTGTCACAATATTTTTGGCCTCTTAATATGCGCCAAAGCAAACTGAACAAACTCGACGCCACATTCAGCGAATCCCATTTTGTAATAGAACCCTTTAGCTGATGCACACGCATTCAGGACAAGTTCACGCACTCTATTCACACCGCACCAAGCCGCGATGTGCTCATAGAGCAGGCATCCCATTCCGCACAATTAATTTTTTTTCAACGGTCATTTGGATCAACTTACCTCTTCGACCGGAATTTTCCATCGACAACGCGATGCAAACACACTGGTCTAAAAGTGAATCAAAGAGTCCAAAGTGATACTGCTTATCTTCACCTTCTAAGTCAGGATTAGAAAGACTCATGCCTAAAGGTACTCTAAGTTGACGCTCTCTTATTTTGAGCATCTCCACATGTTGAACACTACCAAATCGTACCTTTAAAAATTGCGCAATAGCTCTCCGTCAGACATTTTAATTAATACTTTTCTGAATATGGCTTGTGTAGTTTGTTTAGTAATCTTGTTTCTAATCTCCAAAAGTAGTCATATCCTACATCGTAGGGCCAAGAACCCAAGGCGCAAACTCATCCTCTCCATATCCCCACTGCTCACTCTTGGATTGATCTCCAGACGCGACTTCGAGTATTCGATCGAAGATTTCCTGACCAACCTGCTCAATTGTTCCAGTACCATCAATAATAGTGCCGCAATTGATATCCATGTCATCCTCTTGCTTATTAAATAACGATGTATTGGTGGACAATTTGATGCTCGGGGAAGGCTTGCAGCCGTATGCCGAGCCTCGCCCAGTCGTGAAACAAGCTATGTTAGCCCCACCAGCAACATGTCCTGTTACTGATACTGGGTCATAACCCGGGGTATCCATAAACACAAAGCCCTTTTGGGTAACTTGCTCCGCATATTTATACACGTCCATCATCCCTTGTGTACCGCCTTTTGCGACACCTCCAAGGGATTTCTCTAAAACCGTTGTTAAGCCGCCAGCTTTGTTCCCTGGGGACGGGTTATTGTTCATCTCCCCGCCCAGTCTCGTCGTGTAGTCTTCCCACCACTTGATCCGTTCGACCAGTTTTTCTCCAACCTCCCTCGACACTGCTCTCCGTGTCAATAAATGCTCTGCGCCATAGACCTCTGGCGTTTCACTTAGGATGGCAGTACCGCCATTTTGCACCAGAAGATCTGCAGCAGCACCCAATGCAGGATTTGCTGAAATCCCTGAATACCCATCGGACCCACCGCACTCAAGCCCGAGGATCAAATGACTCGCTGCAGCCGGCTGACGCTCCACTTTATTCGCATCAGGCAGCATTTCTTTGATCATATCGATACCTTGCTGAACGGTCTTTCGAGTTCCACCGACCTCTTGAATTGTAAAAGCTTTCAAGCGCTCATTCCTACTCAACCCTTGCGCCGCAAGCAAATTATTAATTTGATTAGCCTCACAACCGAGACCGATCAGCAACGTCGAGTAGAAGTTAGGATGTATGGCATACCCACCGAGGGTCCGCCTAAGGTACTCCATGGGCTCCCCTTCAGACCCCATGCCGCAGCCTGTGCGGTGATGTATTGGCACTATTCCATCAATATTCGGATAATCCGCCATTACTTCATCAGTGAAAAATTTGGCTATTAGTCGACACACATGCGCAGAACAATTCACGCTCGAAATAACGCCTAGGTAGTTTCGCGTGGCGACACTCCCATCCGCTCGTTTAATCCCCATGAAGGTGGCTGGATGAGGGTTTAATTCAGTTGGTATGAAATCCTCACAAAATGCATAATCTCGCTCAAAGTCACCCATTGCCAAATTATGCACATGCACGTGGTCCCCTGCGACTATTGGCTGAGTGACGAGACCAATAATTTGATTATATCGTCGCACGGAATTGCCAATACTCATAGGCCTCGATGCCACCTTATGTCCAGCAGGGATAAGCCCTGTGGTTCTAATTTTTTCCTTAAAAATCTCTGTCCCTTGCGGGAGTTCGGTTCTTGCAATAACCACATCATCTGCAGCATTTAATCTTATTGTGAGATCTGCCGTTTGAAGCATTAATTCACTCCTTAGTTGTATGTTTATCTTTTTATCTGATTGTGGTTATCTATAGTCCTGAAAAAAACTATTTCAACTTCATTATACATTTACCAGTTGTCATGAAAGCGAAACCTCACGCCATTTAGAACATAGGCTTTAATGCTATCTAGACTAACGACATAATGTGGCAGAATATGCTAACAATCTAACTCAACCGCACTGACTTATGACTTCAGATCGACTCGCTGGAAAATCAATATTCGTAACTGCAGGCGCACAAGGCATTGGCCGCGCCTCAGTAATTGCCTTCGCACAAGAGGGTGCGCGCATAATTGCCACTGATGTTAATGCGGAAAAACTGAGTGAGTTAGAAGATATCAGTGGGGTCACAACGAAGGTTTTGAACGTTCTAGATAGAGCAGCCATCCAATCGGCAGCAGCTGAATACGACAATATAGACGTTATCCTCAATTGTGCTGGCTATGTTCACCACGGCACCATCATGGAATGCAGCCAAGAAGACTGGGACTATTCGTTT
This sequence comes from uncultured Pseudomonadota bacterium, assembly GCA_913057675.1. Taxonomy (GTDB): domain Bacteria; phylum Pseudomonadota; class Gammaproteobacteria; order Burkholderiales; family Eutrophovitaceae; genus Eutrophovita. The sequence continues at coordinate 41,654 of CAJXOL010000003.1, forward strand.
GACCTAAATGTTAAAAGTATGTTTATGGTCACCCAATCATTTTTGCCTCATCTATTAGCTAAGCAAAATGGCAGCGTTATTAATATAGCCTCGGTTGCGGGATCTATGAAGGGATTCGTAAACCGCTTCGCATATGGTGCTACGAAAGCCGCGGTAATTGGACTTACTAAATCCATAGCAGCTGACTATGTGGCACAAGGCATCCGCGCAAATGCTATTTGCCCAGGCACTGTCGACACGCCAAGTCTAGCGGATAGAATGCAGGCCACTGGGGATGTCACGGAAGCTAGAAAAAATTTCATTAGTCGACAACCCATGGGACGACTCGGAACACCGGAAGAAATTGCTAATATAGCGATATACCTTGCATCAGATGAATCAAAGTTTATGACTGGGCAAACAATCTCGGTTGACGGTGGAATAAGCATCTAAACGCATAATTAATATAGGGGGGAGATCTAAATGAAACTTTTACGCTACGGCGACATTGGGCAAGAGAAGCCTGGGATACTTGATTCCGACGGCAATCTTCGTGATTTATCCAACACCATCTCAGATATTAACGGGGACTTCCTGAGCCAGGGTGGAATAGAAAAAATCAATAAACTAGACCTAGATATATTACCTAAAGTCCTAGGAAACCCTCGTCTTGGATTGCCGGTATCTGGCACACCTAAGTTAATCTGCATTGGTCTTAATTATTCTGATCATGCAAAAGAATCTAATATGGCGATCCCAACTGAACCAGTTGTATTTATGAAAGCCATCAGCTCGCTCAACGGACCGAACGATGATGTCATTTTGCCTAACAATTCCGTCAAAGGAGATTGGGAAGTGGAACTGGCTGTTGTAATCGGCAAAAAAGCTAAGAACGTTGACGAATCAAATGCGCTGACACATGTTGCGGGATACACAATATGTAATGATGTTTCTGAACGTGAGTGGCAACTGGAGCATGGTAGCCAATGGTCAAAGGGCAAGAGCTTTGATACTTTTGCTCCCGTGGGCCCTTGGTTAGTTACCAAAGACGAAATCGAAAACCCTCACAACTTAGCAATGTGGTTAGACCTTAATGGTGAGAGGATGCAAACAGGAAATACAAGTACGATGATATTTGGAGTCGAGAAATTAATTTCCTATCTCTCATACTTTATAACGCTGCAACCTGGCGATATTATTTCTACAGGCACACCACCAGGAGTTGGCATGGGCGTAAAGCCAGAACCGGTCTTCCTGAAGATTGGAGATGGAATGCGGCTTGGCATCGATGGCTTAGGCGAACAAAAGCAAACTGTTATCGCCGACCAATAAAGTGTAACCGTCAAGCATTTTTGAAAATACACGCTTTCGATATGCTTGAGGTAATCTCAGAATCTAAATTTTTTCTTTCAAAAATTATAATCTTTCGAGAATGAGCTGAGATACGAACAAATTTTAGCCATCCACACAGTTATTAAGCTCAATGAGTACAGCACTTGAAGATCCGCACAGACTATGTACCGCACCAATGCTTGATTGGTCGGATAGGCACTGTAGATTTTTATTCCGACTATTTGCGCCACATGCAATGCTCTACACCGAGATGGTCACTACTGGGGCAATTATTCATGGGGATCAAAACCGTCATTTAGACTTTTCTGAGGAAGAACACCCACTTGCACTCCAATTGGGTGGAAGCGCTCCCAGGGAACTAAAATACTGCGCCACACTAGCTTCAAAATGGGGCTATGACGAAATCAACCTTAATTGCGGGTGCCCTTCTGAGCGCGTTCAAAAAGGTAACTTTGGCGCTTCGCTAATGTTCGAGCATGACTTAGTCGCTCAATGCGTAAAAGCTATGAGCGAGGCCACAAATATCCCTGTTACAGTCAAGCATCGCTTAGGTGTCGACAATTCTGACAGCTATGATTTTGTTTCTCAGTTTGTAGGTACGGTACGCGATGCTGGTTGTAGAACTTTTATCGTCCATGCACGCATTGCGGTTTTAAAGGGCCTGTCACCTAAGAAAAATCGAGAAATACCTCCGCTCAACTATGAATTTGTATATCGGCTGAAACTAGAATATCCCGACTGTGTATTTATCATTAATGGTGGACTTGATGAACATACTGAGTTCGACTCCATTTTGAAAAAAATTAATGGCGTCATGGTTGGTAGGGCCATCTACCATTCACCCGAGTTTCTCGGGAGATTAAGTCAATCCATTCATGGAAGCGTCAATCAAGATCTAGACGACATCATTTTAAAAATACACGGCTATGCGGTAGATCAAGTTCGCAGCGGCATCCGATTAAAGTCAATAGCCAGACATCTTCTCGGTCTCTTCCATGGCCGCAAAGGGGCGAGAATATGGAGGCGCACCCTTTCCAACCCAGATCATCTAAAAGACAACGACCCAGACTTGATTATGCGCGCCTATAAAGAAGTTTATTAACGCGCTCTTCCTCTCATAGATGCAGGCGAACCAGGCAAATCAACACGCGTCCCCGTATCAATTAATTTTTGACCGTCAACACGAAACACCATGACCTGCTGCAGAGCAAAACTACTCACGTAAAGATATCCTCCATCTGGGGAAAAAGCGACTCCCTCTGGCAAACCCTTAATTGGGATACTCTGCAGCGGTGTCATTGCATTTTTTGAAACTTTAAACACAGCAATTTCTCCTGATTTTTGATGGGCCCAATGATCCTTGGGTAACATCGTGTCACCTCCGAGCAGTAAAGCAACCGCCACACCACCACGGGGACTTATGGCAAAGGCCTCTGGCGCATCACCAGCAGTCACATATCCTGAAACATAAGGTCGCACCTCGCGATCCAATTGAATGATGACAAATGGATCCGCATGTCCATCAGATCGGCCACCATTTCCCGTATGAGCTACAACAGCAAACTCCCCATTTGGACTGATATCGATGTTATATGGGAACTGGCCAACGGGCATATCTTGATCGGCTTGATATGTAATAATCCCTTGATCAATCGCTAAGACGCCAATCTTATTAGTACTATTTTTAACAATAAGCGCGCGTGATTCATCAGGTGTTATCGCCACCGCGGCAACTTCATCAACAACATCGATTGATTGACTGAGCGTAACGGATTTACCATTTATTTCTACGACACTAATGGATCGATCCGCCCGATTTGCTATCAATGCAAAACGCCCTGATGGGCTAATCGCCATTCCCGATGGCTGACGGCCGATAGTGACTGTATCTATCAACTGCGGGACCTCCGACTCAAGATCAATGACGAACAACCTATTATCGGGTATTGGTTTCCACTTATCATCAACCAACTCCCACCGCATAGCACTAGTCACCAGTGCTATCTTTTCATTAGGGGTAATTTGAAGATTTGTTGGTGGCCCAAAAAGAGAATTAGATAACTTTAAGTTTGCCACTGTAAACGGCCGAGAGGGATCCGTGATATCTAAGATATTAACGATATCGTCTCCAGGCTCTATAAATTCAAGTTTTCCTGGTGCGGAGAATTGCACCTTACTGTCAATTCCATTTAATAAAAAAGATTTTTCTGCTTGAGCAGTGCTCACGCATAAGAACGCAAATGAAAAAACAGATAGCATCAAACGATTGGAATTCCACATAACCTACTCCTTAAGTATCGAACGTAACATTTAACAATCAGAAGCTTAGCTTTTATAAACTAATTTTAATTTTACGGCTTTTACAACTCGACCTAGCCGAACAACCTGCCTTTCTTTCAATTTATTTGATTGATATCGCCTTTGACCTTAACTATGATAATCACCGGTCTACGAGTCGACACTTCGAAGCGACTGATAATGAGCTTAAGCCACAAGCGATTGTCCACCTTTTTACTTGGCTCTAAAAAATAACTCCCTTGTTCAAACGTCTCAAGTATCAATCGGAAGAGACTAGTTCATGTCACTGGCGATCAGTGAATGATAAATTTCCACAAAAAAACTCACATCTAGAAATTTAAAAATCACTTTAAAGTTACCCCCAATGGGGCGGTCTCGTCGTTTGAAAAATCGGGATTAGCTTTAAAGCAGAGAACCAACTCTCTAAGGCTGAACTCATTGATCGCGAAAAACCCAGATCTGGTTTCTGTTTTTCAATGCGCAAGATCAACGCGATAATTGGAAACATAGAAAATTCAACTGCAGACAATTTTTTTTGTTCATAACTATGCACAAAATACTCATCAAAACGTTTGAGTTCAAGATCTAATAATTCAGCTGCTCTAGAAATCTTTGCCTCATCCCATTTTTCTTTTGGTGTGAAGAGAGTAGTCATCAACAAACGTCTGCTCACCGAATCTAAATACACATCAATTTCATTAATAACTATTCGACTGAGCGCTCGAGCTTCGACATCCAGCGGAAACAGATTAGCCCCAACATTTGGATACTTATCCTCTAAATATTCTAAAATAACCGAGGATTCAAAAATTGTTACTTCTCCATCGACGAGCACAGGGACTTTACCTCGAGGGTTCATTGATAGGAAAGAATCCTTTTTTAAGTCCCCATCTTGGAATGACAGATTAATACGTTGATATTGCAAATTTTTATGCTCCAGGGCCAACCATACACGCCAGGCATAGGGCGAACCCGATCCATAATAAAAATCCATCATATTTATTCCTTTTAAAATAGGTTATTTTTTACTTATGCTAATCATGAAACCTAACATCAAATGGCCAAATGTCCCAGACGTTTATAACTGGTTGTCGCTAGACAATCGCGGTAATTGGCTAATCAAAAGGGAGAAAATACACCATCAAGGATTAATAGATTTTATTAATGCGAGTTACACAAAAGACGATACAGGCAGGTGGTTTTTCCAAAATGGTCCGCAGAGAGTCTTTGCATCACTTAAGTATACACCTCACGTACTTTCTATCGAATTAGTCGATACGAATATTCATTTCAAGACACAAACCAATGAAGTCATCGAAAAATTGGATCATTTGTGGATTGATAATCAGGGTCGACTGCTCGGATCTTGGAAGCGACATATAGGACTCATCTCGGATCGTGACTTGCCTATGCTGGTTAGTCATTTGGCGTATAAAAATAAATCCCACAGCCCAATCAACGAGAATGATCTTGAAAAATTTATAAAATCAACGTCATCTCAAAGTCCGACGCCCTACGTTTTACTGGTCAATCAAAAACAATATGACATCAATTTTATACACGAGGATGCAGTGCATCAGGCTTTTCACTTTAACCCCCACCCAGAGCCACCCAACGGCTCTGATGAATGTTAACGATAGAGTTTTTTTAGAAGATCTGAGATTACATATCTTAAAAGGAGGCTTCCTCGACGATAGCCATTAAGAGATCATCTATTTCTCGCAGCACTTCCCGAGTTTCATCATCTGTTACGTGTCGAGCAATACGTTTAAACGCCACGTAGGACGTGTATGGTTGATCGACCAGGGTATAAACTGAAATTGCGTAAGGACAAAATGCTAAAAGCGCTGGTGCAAAATCCGCCATACGTCTTGAATACAGAGCACTACAAAACTCAAGCACTTCAGCATTTCCGTAAACTGTTTTACCTTCCCCCAAATCCTCACCAGTACGAGAAAGCATACCGCCAACATCAGAAATATGATCAACCACAAGCCCTTGGCTCTCGACGGCAAAGATCACTCTGTCCTTGACATCATTAAATGTGCCTTCTATTTGCACCACCATTACAAGCTCTGAAACGTCACTTGCAGTCGAAGTGGCTGGCAGAAAAACCGACATATAAAGAAGAAGAAGAAGAAGGGCCAGAGGTGTTTTATGAAGCATTGACTAGTAGCGTTAAAATTATAATGAATTTTAGCCTAACTTAAGTGACTGACTTATTCAATCACGCCACAGGACAACCATGATAAGTTCAATCTAGTTAAAGCTATAAAACAAACTCGCAGATCAGCGATACAACAAAACATTGAACACTAACCTGCGAATATCGAGGACTATCCAGGTCGGTTACCAGCGACCGGAAATGGCCAAGCTGCGGGCGCAGCCAACGGGCGTGGTGCTGCAGCTGCTTTTCTGACTGGCTTTTTAGCTGGCGCTTTCTTAGCTACTGGCTTTTTAGCTGGCGCTTTCT
>CAJXOL010000004.1 GCA_913057675.1 uncultured Pseudomonadota bacterium
TGCATATCGTCGGCAGCGTCAGATGTGTATAAGAGACAGCTTCATACCAATCTGAATCTGACGCAGGAATTGCATTGGCTATCAAGTGCTGACTCATTTCGTCACCGCGAATTTCTACACCTTTTTTGGATAATATGCCTCCAATTTGTGGAAGAAATCTGTCCGCTATGTTTGCGTGAACTAATAAGGTCTCCATTGTGTTGCAAGTCCCATAACGATGGGTTTTTGCATTGTCAGCAATATTTAAAGCTTTTTCTAAGTCAGCGTCTTCATCTACATAGACGTGACAGACCCCATCAAGATGTTTAATGACTGGCACCTGAGCTTCTTTGGTAATGCGTTCAATAAGCCCCTTCCCACCTCTTGGGATAATGACGTCTATGTGATCCTTCATGGTGATTAGTTGCCCTACTGCATTTCGATCTGTTGTTTCCACCACTTGAACTATGCTTTGAGGAAGACCCGCTGCATTTAATCCTGCCGATATGCATTGCCCAATCACTTGGTTGGAGTGAATAGATTCGGAGCCACCTCTAAGGATGACCGCATTCCCGGACTTCAAACATAGCCCTGCTGCATCAGCTGTAACGTTGGGTCTCGATTCGTAAATAATGCCAACGACTCCAATAGGCACTCGCATTTTTCCCACTCTAATTCCGGAGGGCCTTGGTTGGATGTTGCTAATTTCGCCAATAGGGTCAGGTAGCTTGGAGATTTGAATGAGGCCTTCGCCCATACTTGCTATGGTTGCGTTCGATAGGGTTAGGCGATCAATCAAGGCGTCGGTTAGGCCTCTTTGGGTCGCGTCCTTAACGTCTATTTGGTTCGCTGCAATAATCTCTGATTTCTTCGCGGCAAGCTCGTCTGCAATAGCAGTTAACGCAGCGTTTTTGGTCTGCGTGTCTGCTGAGGCTATGATTCGACTCGCTTTCCGAGCTTTTTCGCCTAAGGTGATCATGTCGTAACTTGAGTTCATAACTAACTTTTTATTTTATCTTATTATGTTACAGGTAAATAAAGCCAATCATTAAGTCCGAGACGGCATGATTGAAAGCCCAAGCTCTAAAAAATTGGCCCATGCGTTGCCAGGCTGCAACCCTTTAATTTGTTTATCTATCTCTGACGCTAGGATTACCGCGTCAATTAGGGTCTCTCGCGTAAGTTTATGAACTATGTTTGGAATCAGCTTTTGCCTCAATCCCCAAACGCCCGCATCAGCGCATGCTGTGCGCATGTCTAGGCCTTCTGCTAATGCTGTCTTAACGCGAAGCAAAACTTTAGCCTCTTCTGCGATGACCCATAATACTAGGGGTGGAGCTAAACCTTCTTTTTCTAGTCCGCGTAGGATTCTAATTAAATGTGCTTTATTCCCATTTAGAATTGCTGGGCCTAGATCGAATGGATCAAATCGTGCCACGTCTACAACAGCGTTCCGAACATCCTTTGTTAGAAGGCGGCCTTCAGGCAGCAATAATCTTAATTTAAGAATTTCTTGATGTGCCGCGATAAGATTACCTTCGACGCGCTCGGCGATCAGTTGCAGTCCGCTCTGTTCCATCGTTTGATTTTGACGTTTGAGTCGATGTGCGATCCAGCTCGGTAGTTGTTCTCTATAGATTTTTTTAACCTCAACTGAGACGCCGGTACTCCGCAAGCCAGAGAACCATTTAGACGACTTGCTGCTTCGATCAAGCGTTGGCAAAGTAATCAGCGTGATCGTATTTTCGGGTAGATGTTTCACGTAAGTTTGAAGTGCGTCACTGCCCAATTTCCCCGGTTTTCCTGAAGGTATGCGTAAATCAACAATTTTGTTTGATGAGAATAAGGAGACTGATTGGGACTGCTCTTTTAATTTGGACCAATCAAATCGATTTTCAGCTGCAAGAATGACGCGATCTTCAAAACCTTTCGATTTTGCAGTTCGCCGAATTAAATCAGCAGCTTCTAGATTTAGTAGAGCCTCATCACCGTGCACAATATATAGTGTGCTTAAGTGGCTCTTCAAATGATTGCGTAATTCAGCCGAATCAATTTGCATCAGGCCGATCAACTCTTTGCATTGAGCTTTTGAACTAGATGTTCAATTTTTTCAGGATGTTGAGTCCGTAAGATTTTTTTCGTGATCGCTATAGTCTCTCTCAAGTCAGAGGTAAGTATTTGTTGTTTTACGGTCAACAAGTGAGCTGGATGCATTGAGAATGTGCGTAAGCCCATACCTAACAATAATCGAGTAATTGACGGGTCTCCGGCGATCTCGCCGCAAACAGCTACTGATTTTTTCGCTTGATTCGCGGCTGAAATGATGTGTGATAGAAGTTGAAGTATTGCCGGATGCAAAGGGTCGTAGAGATGAGCTACCGCGTCATCAGTTCGGTCTATGGCTAACGTATATTGAATTAGGTCATTAGTGCCGATCGATATGAAGTCGAGTTTTTTAAGAAATGCCTTGATTGACAGTGCTGCTGCTGGCACCTCAATCATTCCTCCGATTTCTATTTTTCGGTCATACGCGATACCGTCAATATCGAGAGATTCCTTGGCCTCCGCGATCAGCTGTAACGCTTGATCGATTTCATGAACGTTTGAGAGCATGGGAATTAAGATCCGAATTTTCCCGTATTTAGATGCTCTCAGTATGGCTCGCAATTGATAGAGAAACAATTGGGGTTCTGCTAAGCAGAGTCTAATGGCACGCTGTCCCAGCGCTGGGTTCGGGGCGACGCGTGTATATCCCTCAGGCTGTTTGTCAGACCCTAAGTCAAATGTCCTAATTGTGATGCAAGAACTTTTCATGTTCCGAACAACTTGCCTGTAAGCTTCAAATTGCTCGTTTTCCGATGGAAGATCGCCACGGTTTAAGAATAAGAACTCTGTTCTGAACAAGCCGACACCAGTAGCGCCATTCTGCTTTGCAGATGCGACATCGTCAGGCAGTTCTATGTTTGCATGTAGTTCAATTTCGGCGCCATCAATAGTGGTTGCTCGGTTACGTCTAAGTCGCTTAAGTTTTTGTTGCTCGAGTAACCATTGTTTTTGTAGTACTTCATATTCAGCAAGTATCACCTCATCTGGATCAACGATAACAAGCCCCGCTGTCCCATCAACGATGATTGTTTCGTTCTCTCGAATTAGAGTCCTAGCCTGATGCAATGCGACCACAGATGGAATGTTTAGACTTCTGGCTACAATTGTTGTGTGCGACGTGGCGCCACCCAAGTCAGTAATGAAGCCTGCAAATTTGTGTTGCTTAAAAAGTATGACATCAGTTGGTGATAAATCGTGGGCGACAATTATGGTGTTTTCCTCGGCGTTGTGTGTTGGGGCGTCACCTGGTCTTCCGAGTAAAGCCTTTAAGATTCTTTCTGCAACTTGGCGTACGTCCGCCTCCCTTTGACGCAGATAGGAGTCATCGATCTTGGAGAATTGTTCAAGCAAATTGTCGAGTTGTACTTTTAGGGCCCATTCTGCATTGCAGCTCATCGACTCAATGATTTTTTTTGGCGCTTCTGAGACGGTTGAGTCTTCAAGAATCATTTTATGTAAATTAAGAAAAACTTCAAACTCTGCCTCAGGTATGTCCGAGGTCATTTGTTTTCTTAAGTCTTTGAGTTCTTTGTGAACACTCTTAACGGCACGATCAAAACGTGTTTTTTCACTTCTTATTTTTTTAGTTGTAATGTTGTAATGGGCGACCTCTAAAAGCGCATGGGACGCGAGTTGCGCACGCCCGATAGCAATGCCGCCTGAGACTCCAGCACCATGCATGGTAAAGCTCACCAATCACTCCTCTTTTTTATGTCAGTTGATTGATTATGAATGTTGTATCTAGTCAATCTACTGTCCCTCGCCAAATAAATCTAAGACTAGATTTTTGATGGCGACAATGGCTTTATCCTCATCTGAACCATTGACCTCTAAGTCCAACAATGCTCCTTTTGCCGCTGCTAACATCATGACGCCCATGATGCTTTTTGCGTTGACACGTTTCCCATCGCGGCTAAGCCAAATTTCTGATTGATACTCCCCTGCCAGCTGCGTCAGCTTTGCTGACGCTCTAGCATGTAGTCCTAGCCGATTAAGAATCTCTATTTTTTCTTTTAGCATAAGGGCCTCTTTTGTTTCAACGGTATCTGCATAACTCCCTCGTTGCCGCCAGAGAGAGCTTTCTCAACGAGGGTTTTTAAATCTTCTTCACGGTAGGTCAATACGCGAATTAACATCGGTAGGTTTACGCCTGAGATGCCGCAAACATTATTTATTTGCAGTAGCGTCTGGGTGATGTTGCTTGGGCTCCCGCCGTACATGTCCGTGAGGACTAGAACTCCAGTGCCGTCGTCTAGCTTTGAGGTTGCTTCTATAGCCCTTTGCGACATGCTCTCAATCGAGCCGCCCCCATCCATGCCAATCACAGCTACATTTTTTAATGCGCCTCCTATCACGTGTTCGGCGCAATCAATGAGACTACGGCCAAGAGATCCATGTGTGATTAATATAATGCCAACCATGCTGTTTATCTTTCTATCTGACTTTTGCCGCAATATTTTTTTCTAATGCGTCGATGAACATTCCTGGGACATCGCAACCGGTTTGATCTTGTATTTCACGCATACACGTCGGGCTGGTGACATTGATCTCGGTGAGATAGCCGCCAATAATATCTAATCCAACTAGCAATAACCCTTGCTCTGTTAATGTCGGACCCAACGTATCTGCTATTTCTCTTTCTCGGTCCGTGAGTGGCATGGCCACACCACGCCCACCTACAGCGAGATTCCCGCGATGATCTGCTCCTTGGGGAATCCGTGCCAGAGTATACGGTGCGGGCTCCCCATCGATGAGTAAGACTCTTTTATCTCCATCGCTGATATCAGGAATAAATTTTTGTACCATAATTGTCCGTTGACCCAACTGGGTGAGTGTTTCGATAATTACCCCTAAGTTTGGATCTTGAGATCTCGAACGAAACACAGATGATCCTCCCATCCCATCGAGGGGTTTCAATACGACTTCGTTTTGTTCCGCAATAAAATCGTTTATCACGGAGACATCCGCAGCCACCAACGTGGGTGATATGAATTGTGGATATTTTGTAATTGAGAGTTTTTCGTTGAAGTCTCTGATACTTTGTGGGCGATTAAATACCAGGCATCCCTCTTGCTCAAGGCTCTCAAGCAAATAAGTAGTGTAAATGTACTCCATATCGAATGGCGGATCCTTCCGCATCACGACGCCATCAATATTAGAGGCCGATATATCTTGTGATGTAACGACTTCATACCAAGTGTTAGGCGTTTCGGTAAGGATTAAGTGCTGCGCTCGGACAATCACTTTTCCAGATACGTTCTGAATATTGTGTTGCGTTGTCACCCAAATTTGGTGTCCACGACTTTGCGCCTCTCGCATCATCACGTAGGAGGTATCTTTCTCAATTTTGAGGGTCTCTAATGGATCAAGTACAAAAAGTAAGTTCACTGGATGCCTAAGACTTTCATTTGCAATAATTATTCATATAGTGTTGTTCGGTTTGTTGAAGTAGATTCTAACAGACCACTTGAGACATATATTTATGGATATCCATAAAAAAGGGCGCCATGTAGGCGCCCATAAGAGGAGATGAAACTTTAAACGTATCTAGTTGTGATATGCAGCCTCTCCGTGCGATGTTGCATCTAAACCTTCGCGTTCTTCGTCCTCCGAAGGTCGGATTCCGACAATAGCGTCAACAATCTTAATGAGGATAAAGCTGGCGATGCCGCTCCAAAGCACAGTGATAACTACGCCCTCGACTTGAACTGCTACCTGAGAGGCCATGGTGACTCCTTCCCCATAGCCGGCTCCACCAAAACCTGGTGCGCACAATATGCCTGCGCCGACAGCGCCGATGATTCCGCCAATGCCGTGCACGCCGAAGACGTCCAGCGAATCGTCATAACCGAATGCAGACTTGATCTTAGTGCAGGCATAGAAACAAACGACACCGGTGATGAGGCCTAATACAATGGCGCCCATTGGACCGACGAATGCGCATGCTGGCGTTATTGCGACGAGGCCAGCAACGGCGCCGGAGGCCCCGCCCAACATGGTCGGCTTGCCTCTGGCGAGCCATTCAATGAATAACCATCCTAATACCGATGCCGCTGCACACAGTTGTGTGTTGAGAAGAACCAAACCGGCCGTGCCGTCAGCAGCTAATTCACTGCCAACATTAAATCCAAACCAACCAACCCAGAGTAGGGCCGCTCCAATCATGGTGAATGGCAGGTTGTGCGGAGGCATAGCTTCTTTTCCGTAGCCTAAACGTTTTCCGAGCACCAAACAAATAACCAAGCCAGCAATAGCAGCGTTAATGTGAACGACGGTGCCACCAGCAAAATCAAGAGCTCCTTTAGATCCGAGGTATCCACCGCCCCAAACCATATGGCAAATTGGGATGTAGCTCACAAAGAGCCAAAGTGCGGAAAACCAAAGAACGGCTGAAAATTTAATTCGCTCTGCAAAGGCACCAATAATCAGTGCGGGTGTGATGCAGGCAAATGTAAGTTGGAATGTGACAAAAACGTATTCCGGAATAGTCCCACTAAGTGTATCAGGAGTGATTCCGGCTAAAAATACTTTGTCGAAACCGCCGATAATGCTGTTAAAAGGCCCTTCTGTGAATGCTAGACTGTAGCCTGCTATAGCCCATAAAATTGACATTAAAGCAACAATGGCAAAAACCTGCATTAATACCGATAGCATGTTTTTAGTTCGAACGAGTCCCCCGTAAAACAGAGCAAGTCCTGGTATTGACATCATAATGACCAGTACCGTTGCGACAATCATCCAGCTTGTATCGCCAGCGCTCAGCGTATCTTGTGCAAAAGTCGGCCCTGAGGTCGTGGTGAGGCCAAAAGCTGTGGCCCAAAACAATAGTTTCTTAAACATCTTAGTTCCCTTTCTTAGGCTTAAATGGCTTCCGCGCCGGTTTCCCCGGTCCGTATGCGTATTGCTTGTTCAAGATCAAAAACGAAGATTTTTCCGTCTCCAATTTTCCCGGTATTAGCTGATTTTTCGATGGCCTCTAAGGCCTGATCAAGAATGTCATCGCTGATTGCGGCTTCAATCTTCACTTTGGGCAAAAAATCAACTATATATTCTGCTCCACGATAAAGTTCAGTATGCCCTTTTTGTCTTCCAAAACCCTTAACTTCCGTGACGGTAATCCCTGACACTCCAATTTCTGAGAGTGCTTCGCGGACTTCGTCAAGCTTGAAGGGCTTGATGATTGCGGTTATTAATTTCATGGCTACTCCGTGTAACGAATGCCCATAACGGACGACTAAAAACTCTGCTCACCAATTTTCGTTGTTGGATCGCAGCACTTACATAGTAATAAGCATTAATCGTGCCAGGCTAAATATGCTATTGATAAATATAATAGTTATTCGTAAGTTATAGTTTTTTGGCGCGAATACGCACCAAGTCAGTGCATATTTATTGTGTGCGTATAGTTATGGTGCGTTTCCTGAACAAATTTATGAGGGGCCTTGTAGCCTGACTTTGAAGGTAATATTTAGAGACGTATGCTGGTGCAGGATTTACAATTGCGCCTCAAGTTATTGTGGCAAGGCTAAGGTGAGGGTTAAATCAATGGTGGATAAAAGTGCGTTAGATGAATTAATAAATAAAATTAATGATTTGGTGAAAAATAGTCCAATCCAGGATGTGCAATCCAACGCACGTGCGATTATCTCTGGGTGGTTTGCAAGTCACAATCTGGTAACGAGAGAAGAGTTTGACGCTCAAATCCAGGTTTTAAGGCGAACACAAGATAAGTTACGTCACCTGGAACAGCAGATGTCGGAATTGGAAAAAAAGAGTGATTAATAATGATCAAACACACCAGCTGAATCACCGTATTTTTGATTGTCTATAAATGTTCCCCGTTGAGGCTATGCGGGGGCCTTCAATCGGCAAAAAATTCCGGCCATCTTCCTCGAACATAAATTTGAAATTTTTTAGATAGGCCTTGTGCTGTTAAATAACTGCTCGGTACCGGCATCTCCACTGGTTTGAAATTGGCATCTTGAAGGTATTTTTTAGGGAAGTCACACTCGAGCATGGCTGCTCGACCCAGCATCACCCAGTCAACTCCGGCGTTCATTGCCGCTTCTGCATCCTGAGGCGTTCGAATTTTTCCTGCGACCCCCAGTTGAACATTTTTTCGTTCTAGGTTTGTAAAAAGACTGATCAGTGATCGTCCTTTAAAGTCCTCGTCGTCTGCTTGTTTGAAAATGTCCCAAAGTGACATATCTAAAAAATCGATCACATCCTCATTCATTAATTTTCGAGCGGTTTCCACTGAGTCTTTGGTCCGCATGCCAAATTTTTCAGCGCTAAGTCTTACACCAATGATGAAGTCGCGATGACACTCATTTTTTATACCATCAATGATTTCACTCAGGATCCTTGCTCGGTTTTCAAAAGAGCCGCCATATTCGTCTTCCCGTTGATTAACTTCAGCGCTTAAGAAGTTACATAAAATATAACTATGTGCCCCATGTAATTCGACACCATCAAAACCAGCTTTTTCTGCGCGCTTAGCGCCTGCGATGAAGTCCTCAATGAGTTTTTTTACCTCTGAATGTGTGAGTCCGCGAGCTCCACTTTCTGCGTGATTAAAGGCAGTAACTGGCGTGCCACCAGTAATTTCCTTAGATGTTTTCAATCCCGCATGATGGAGTTGCACGATAGCAATGCTGTCTGCTTGTTTTATCCCATCAGCAAGTCGAGTGAGACCTTCTATGTGGTGGTCCGACCAGATACCCAATTGCCCTGGGAATCCCTTACCAATTTCTTGAACATGAGATGCACAGGTCATGGTCATCCCAAAGCCACCTTTCGCTCGCATGGTAAGCCATTTATATTCGTCGTCGCTTAGCGTTCCATCTTCGAGGCTCTGTTGATTTGTAAGAGGTGCAAGAAAAAAACGATTTTTTATTTTAGGCCCACGTTTAAATTTAATAGCGTCAAGAAGATTTGGCATGAGTAAGTCTCATTTGTTTTTTTATTAGGAATTAATCACAAGACAAGATGTAATTAATTTAATTTTAATGATAGCTGAAATTTTTCCGGGTAACTTTTGTTTTAATTTATATATTTTATCTTATGCTAATGTAATAAATAAGGATTCAACAATCTTCAGATGAACGTTTTTTATATTTTAAGAAGAGGTCGGCATGAAACGATATGGTGAATTTTTAACGTCAGAAGAAGATTTGATGTTTGTAGAAACAGTGCGCAAATATATAGAGAAAGAAGTTATGCCTGTTCGCTCGGCATTAGATCAGGATTATTCAGTTTTTGAAAGAATCAATAAAGGCTTGGTTGACCTTGGTATCCAGCGTCGAGGCTTTGCCGAGAGGCATGGCGGTTTAGGTATTCGGTCTGCTCCGACGGTGTGTGCCATCACCGAGGAAATTTCTAGGGGAGATGCGGGTTTATCTCTTCATTGTTTGCTCACGCCATGGTCCCTTGCCGCTGCGATGGGTGCGCGAAATGAATATTTAATGGATAAATTTATTCCTATGTTCGCGTCTGATACACCTCGCGTAGGTTGCATGGCCATTACAGAGCCTGCTGGTGGTTGCAACGTGGAAGATAGCGCTGAGAGAGCGAGAACAATACGTACTCGGGCGCGACGAGAAGGCGATGAATGGGTCATTAACGGAGAAAAAATGTGGCCTAGTGCGGCTGGTATAGCTGACTTGTATTGCGTAGTTTGTACTACTGAAGAGGATAATGATGAAGACAGTTTGGCACTTATATATGTACCTAAAGATACCCCTGGACTGAGTTTTGGTAAACCAGAGCCGAAGATGGGTATGCGTGTCACAGACGTTAATGCAGCAATCTACTTTGATGATGTTCGAGTGCCAGTTCAGCATCGAGCTGGTGGGCCTGGGGTCGATTGGCAATTATTTCGGGGTAATGTTGCTTGGGGGCGACTTACTAGTGCTCCAATGAGTTTAGGGTGCGCCCAAGCAGTTCTAGAGGAGGTCATTGAATACACAGGGACTCGAGCTTACGGGGGGAAGCCGGTTCGTAACCATTCGCTTCAAGGTGCGATGATTGCTGACATGGCCATCGGCATTGAAAGTGCCAGAGCCTATTATATGAGTGTTGCTAAAATGTTTGATAACCGCAAAGTTTATGGCGGTGTAAATGAGGATTTCTTGTTGGGTAAGGCTAGTGCCGCAAAGGTTTACGCGTGCGACGTGACAGAGATGGTTTGTGCAAAAGCGATGGAGCTTATGGGGTCTTACGGTTACAGCACGCAAGCGCCGATTGAGAAGTATCTTCGTGACAGTAAGATCATACAGTTATGGCTCGGTGGTTCGCAGTTAGGCCGACTCGATGCTGCCCAGAGCTTGTACCCATATAATCCAGCGCCTAAGAAGTCATAAAGTATTGCAAACCTATTTCGCTCTGTGTCAGCGCAGCGTGACTAAATGTGAGAACTAAGCCTCTGATTAAAAGAATTTTCCTGCGAGTAAGGACTCGCAGGAGCTTACTGATGTGGCTGTAGCGGGTTCGCCACTAGTAGGCGCACCGCTTTTTCCCACTTTGATGCGTTTGGCGGTGCCGGGGGTTATCGGCTCGCTGTTGCATATGTTGCTCATCGTATTAGAGATTTTCTTGCTAAACCGAGCGGGAATTACAGCACTTGCCGCCATCGCCACAGTTTTTCCTTTGATTATGTTGGCGCACATGCTCTCGGCAGGTGCTATTGGTGGTGCAATCAGTGGTGCGGTGGCGCGCGCGTTGGGGGCAAACGATTTAATTAGGGCGCAAGCGATCTTGCGCAGCGCTATTTTTATCGCGCTATTTGGTGGCGCGGTGATGGCGGTGTTCGTTACGATTTTTGGTTCAACATTTTTTTATTGGGTGGGGGCTCGTGATGACGTTCTGATAGCAGCTAATGAGTACGCACAAATTATTTTTTTTGGCGTACCGCTTTTGTGGCTATTCAATATGTTGTGCTCGGTATTGCGTGGTGCTGGAGCCATGACTCGGGCAGCACTAGCGATGGCTTCGATCGTAATTGTATATTCGATATTAGGTTTTTGGTTGATGCCAAGCCAGGAATCACTCGTAAATGTAAGCGATACGATGCGCGCTGCTGCTTATATTCTATTAGTGGCGTACGCGGCGGGTGTTGTGACGGTTTTAGCCTTGATTGTATGGTCTGATCAGCCGGTTCGTTTGAGTGGATATGGATTTGATGGGTCTACCGTGTTGGCGCTGTTGCGCTCAGGTTTGCTTGCGGGTACGCAATCGACAGCAACTATCATTTACGCACTCATTGCTACAGGACTACTCGGTAGGTTCGGCGTTGACTGGCTTGCCGGTTATGGCTTGGCTGTGCGTTTGGAGTTGGTGATGGTGCCTGTGGTTTTCGGTATCGGTGGCGCGTTGATAGCGATCGTGGGTGCTTACGCAGGAGCGGGAGAAAGAGCGCGAGCAATTGAAGTTGCATGGCGTGGAACGCTCGCTAATATTGTAATCGTTGGTGCGGTTGGTTTTATTCTTGGTTTAAACGCTGATTGGTGGTGTGATGGCCTTGGTAGTGGCCAGGAAGTAGTAGCACATTGCAGTATTACGTTGCAGATTTTAGGGCCTTTTTATGGCTTTTTCGCAGCGGGTCTTGGCCTTTATTTTGCTAGTCAAGGACTGAACACCTTAGCGTGGCCTGTTTTGGGCTCTTTATTGCGGACACTAATCGTTGCCAGCGGATTATTATTGTTGAAGTTTGACTGGTTTGGGACGCCCGAGGATATTTTATGGTTGGTTGCTTGTGCAATGGTGGTGTACGGGGTATTTGTTGTTGCAGGTTTAAGATTCCGAGCTTGGCGTACGTGATAGAATTTTGAGTTCTATTATTTCTTTTCGACGTAAAGTTTTACTGATTCAGTAGGCTATACAAAATTTTATAGGACAATTATGACCGCTTCAATTCCGGCTAAAGCGCTGCAATTACATTCTTTAATCCGTGCTGAAGGTGAGCTCGAAATATCGTTAGTTGATGTCGAGATTCCTGAGCCTGCCGCGGATGAGGTGCTGGTGCGTATTGAGGCCACACCCATTAACCCTTCCGACTTAGGCTTACTTTTTGGCGCTGCTGACCTTTCTACAGCCACTGTCTCTGGAACTAATGAATATCCTGTGGTGAGTGCGAGGGTGCCCGAGAAAGCTATGAAGGCGATGGCTGGACGATTGGGCCAATCGATGCCTGTCGGTAATGAGGGTGCGGGAGTGGTCGTTAAAGCCGGCAGTTCAGCGGCGGCTCAACACCTGTTAGGTAAAAAAGTTGCGATGCTTGGTGGTGCGATGTATGCCCAATATCGATGTATCAACGTTGAACGATGCTTAAAACTGCCGGACGATGTGACGCCGGCAGAGGGTGCGAGTTGCTTTGTAAACCCAATGACCGTCCTTGGCATGGTTGAAACGATGCGTGGTGACGGACACAGTGCGTTAATACACGCCGCTGCCGCATCTAATTTGGGTTTAATGCTCAACCGCATTTGTATTAAGGACGAGATCCCGTTAGTTAATATTGTGCGAAAGCAAGAGCAGGTCGACTTACTCAAAGCTGAGGGCGCTAAATTTGTTTGTAATACTGAATCTCCTAATTTTTTAGCTGAGTTGACGGATGCCATTGCGGCGACCAAAGCGACGGTCGCATTCGACCCTATTGGGGGGGGTAGATTGTCAGGGCAAATTTTAACTTGTATGGAAGCGGCTTTGAATCGAGATCCAAAGGAATATAGTCGCTATGGATCAACGACTCACAAGCAGGTATACATCTACGGCACCATGGATACTTCCAAAACAGAAATAGTTCGTAATTTCGGGTTTTCGTGGGGCATGGGAGGCTGGCTACTTTTTAACTTTTTAGCGAAGATTGGCTCAGCCGCAGAAGAGAAGTTGCGCCAACGTATTGCGAATGAATTAAAGACTACATTTGCTAGTAACTACTCACACGAAGTCTCTTTAGCTGGTGCGCTTCAGTTGGATGCGATTAACGCTTATGTCAAAAAGTCTACTGGGACAAAATATTTAATGAATCCGAATAAAGACATGTGATTCTGATGTGTGGATTGTGCACTATTGGTTGAATTAATTTAGGGTGGTGATTTGTATGGATCTGTATGGATCTGCGTATTTTTATCGTATCTGCCGACCTCGTCAATTTGAAAGGCTACCATTGCAGCTCGGTTTTGCGGAATTGAAATTGACGTAGTCAAAGCTCATCATAGAGATTTGTCGCGATGGTTGTGAAATTTTGAGGCACATCTGATCACTGAATAGGAGCGTGAAGATCTTGCTCCGTTTTCACGACAGCCTCTTTTAGGTTTTGGCGGCGATGTCCTTCACAAAACTGACGGTTTTTTTTGATGCAAATTCATTTGGAACCATCCCGACAGCATTTAACCCAGACGGTTGTGGAGGAATATTTGAGTCAAACAGCATTATGCGATCTGTTGCAAGGCTTGGTTCGATTACGTGCTCACTGTATAGAGACGATGCGTACTCCGCATCTCGTATTGATAGCTTTCTTGATGCGACTCTGGTGTTTGCTTGCGACTCAAAGCTTTATTTGTTGTCCCTTTTGGAGGGCACTTTCACGAGTAATTTACATGAGACTGCGAAGCAGGCGTTATGCACCTATTTGAGCAGGCTTAATCGCGCGTTGTCACCTGATCGATCCTGTTTGGTGGGCGATACTTTTAGTATTGTCGATATATGCGTAATTGCCGAGCTCGCATTATTTTTTCGCGAGCGTGATTATGAGAAAATCCTCAGTGAGTTCCATCTTAGTCCCACCGCTGACGCTGAAATTAATGAATATTATCCGCTTATCGCTGATCATTTTCATAAGTTATGTGAGCATGAAGCATTTGTGCCAGACGTTCTTTCCCATATGGAGAAATTATTGTTAGGCTAACTGAATAATTTGTGTTTTTGATTAGAGGCGACTCTATGTTCATAGTAGGTACACTTCTGCATTAGGATAGGAACTTTCCAGTTAACAATTTCTCGTATTATTTTAAATTCAATCATGCGGTTTTCATGAGTTTGGAGTTTTAGTGCTTATTGCGACATTAAAAAAATCACATGGCGTTAAAGCTTTTTTAATTTGGCTTGGGTTAATTTGCGCCGTTGATGCGCAAGCTGACTACCGTTATCGAGTTTCTACAGGCTCTGATTTGAAAAAATTGACCGTCGAACTTTGTTTTGAAGGTCAGGCGCCAGAAAAGTTAGTTGCTGAGTCTCTAGACGCATCCGTTGCCTTGATCGGCGCTTGGCATGAGTCTGGTGAGCGGATAAATTTATCTGGATTTATTCCCACTGGTAGCGTTCCTGTAGGGGCTTGTATTCACTATCAAGTGGATATCTCTAGGGGAGTGCAGCGGCATGACATGACGGGACCTAAGGTCTACAGATCGATAGGTGCAACTGCTGTATCCAATGGCCTTTGGTTTTGGCGTCCTGAGGTTATTCCAAAAAGCCGTCGAGTCTTCGTAGAGTTTAAATTGCCTGCTGACTATTCTCTTTCAACTTCCTGGAACCTAACCGAAACTGATGGCGTGTTAGAGGTTCCTGCAACGCCCTTTGATTGGCCGTCTTGGATTGTGCTAGGTCGCTTTTTTAAAAAAGAAGTGATCGCCAATGGGACTCAATTCGATATCTCTATCCTAGACGGCTCACCTACGCCTGATGCTGAGGCATTGGCTAGTTGGATCGATAAGGAAGTGGCACATGTGCAATCCGCAATCGGAGAAATTCCATTTTCAAATGTTCAGGTGTTCATATTCCCTAATGCTAGGGCAAGGCAGCCGGTACCGATTGCTTATGTTACCCGGGGAGGAAATCCAACTCTGCATTTAATGATTAATCAGCGGAGAAAAATGCAAGAGTTCTTAGATGATTGGACTGTCACTCATGAGTTATCGCATTTATTCCTCCCGTTTATTTCGCCGGATGATGCTTGGCTTTATGAAGGGCTCGCGAGTTATTACCAATATGTGGTTCGTTCTCGTGAAGGATTGCTAAGTTCAGAGAAGGCTTGGTCGAATCTTATTTATGGCTTCCACAGAGGGACTCGCGAAGCGGAGGCAAGGGGTCTGACTTTACTCGAGGCGACTCAAAAGATGTATCAAGGAGAACCTTTCATGCAGGTTTATTGGGGAGGGGCGGCGATGATGTTGATTGCGGATGTTCAGTTGCGAAAGAGATCAAATGGAGCGTGGTCACTTGATCGTGTGATACGGGAATTTAATTTATGTTGTATGGATAGAACACGAGCCTGGACGGCGCTCGAGGTACTTTCAAGTTTTGACGAATTGTGCGGTTACTCCTTATTCGTTCCACTTATGGATCGTTATGCGAATACTAATGAATTCCCAGATCTAGCTAATACGTTCCAGTTGCTTGGTATGGTTGTAGAGCAAGCTGACGTGACGTTATTGGATGATGCCGACCAGCAATCTCTTCGAAATAAAATTATGCTTAGACCGAGCCTGTAAGAATTATTTGATTAACTTGCAGCGAACCGCCTGTGTGATTGATTTCTCTTAGACTTTCTGAAAAAGGTTTACGTATCAATATGCTAACTTAGGTTTTATAACCACTTGAAATCGAAAGTAGTAATTTCAAAAAATGAGAAAAATATTTTATTTGGCGCTTTTTTTTTCGTTAATTTCGTTTGCAAAAGGTGAAGTACCGCCTCTAACGTATCAAGTAACTGTTGAGAATGACCTCCGATCATTCGCGGTGTCAGCTTGTTTTAGCGGGAATCTCCCTGCGTTTCTATACGCAAATGACGCTTTCGGATCATTTGTGAGAAATGTGAGGCTTGATACTGGCGATATGCTGGAGTTGGACGTTGACTCAGTTGCTATTCCGCAAGACAACGCTGCGCGATGCATTTTTTACGATGTGTTTCTCCAACCAAGGAATCAAGGCGAGCAGCGCGGCGGCGCCGAAACGAGGTTAATAGAGGATCGAAATATGCTCACCTCAATTGGTGATTGGTTGGTGAGGCCTAAGCCGGACGCTTTCTACGAGTCATTCGAGATTGGTTTTAGCGTCCCTGAGGACATTTTTGTTTCAACACCTTGGCGTCGAACTGGGAAGACGAGTTTCATTGGTGCGAATACCCCAATTTCGTGGGAAGGTATCGTGGCGCTGACAAATCGAGAACCCAATGTGATTGATGTTGCAGGGAGTATGTTTGAAGTCAGTATTTTGGGGGACTTTGGGCGTACAAATCAAGAAGACTTGGTTCGCTGGGTTACGCGATCAGCGCAGGGCGTCTCTGGACTCATGGGGTTTTTCCCTAGTCCCCATGTGCAAGTGGTCGTTAGCCCTAGTGATAGAGGTAATGCTGTTGTTCCCTGGGCATATGTGACGCGTGGTGGTGGTGCGGGCATTCACTTGTTCGTTAATCGGGATGCCAGCGTAGAGCAGCTCTTATGGGATTGGAGTCTTCCTCATGAGATGTCACATTTTTTGTTCCCACATATTAATACCAGTGATTATTGGGTTATCGAGGGATTACCAACTTACTTACAGCATCTTTCGATGGTTGAAAGTGGCGCTATAAGCGCGACGGAGTCATGGTCGAGGTTGTACCGAGGTTTTGTTGTAGGTGCTAAAGCGGGGCGAGGATTAACGGTGGCAGAGTCCGTAGGTCGCCTTTCCAAGAGGGGGACCTACCGACATATTTACTGGGGTGGGGCGGCATACTTTTTTGGTATCGATGTGGAGTTGAGACGTAAGTCTCAAGGAACGTTGACTTTGCTGGATGTGCTGATCAAATATTATGGATGCTGTTATGATGCAAAACGAAGTATTCCTGGTGATCAATTGTTAGCTGATCTAGATTCGCTGTTAAATGATGATTTGTTTATTCGCCGAAAAAATAAAGAAATCATAGCTGAACAATTTCCTAATTATATGGCTACATTTAAAGCGCTTGGCATTCAATTTTTGGGAAGTAACCCTGTATTTGATGAGGATGAGCAAAGTGGTATATCCAGTCAAATTATGAAGCATTCAGGGTCCCGTCATTAAATTTAATTGATATTTTAATAAACGTATGAGTAAAGCAGATGTTTGTTTTCTTCCCGCCCACACTATGCTTGACTTGGTGCGTCAGCGGAAGATTTCCGCCACAGAGTTGCTAGATTGCCATTTGGACCAAATAGAAAATGTTAATTCGAAAATTAATGCCATTGTCACGTTAGACGAGGAGAGAGCAAGAGTTACTGCCAAGAATATCGATCAGCGGATCATGACTCAGGCTCCACTGGGGTTATTGGAAGGACTACCTGTTGCGCATAAAGATCTAACTGTAACGAAGGGCATCAGGACGACTTTTGGGTCCCCGCTTTACGAGGACTTTATCCCCGACCAGGACGCTTTGATTGTTGAGCGGTTTCGCCACTCGGGTGCCGTTACTTTAGGGAAAACCAATACACCAGAGTTCGGTGCTGGAAGTCAAACTTTTAATAAGGTTTTTGGCGCTACTCGAAATCCATATGACTTAGATAAAACTTGCGGCGGTTCGAGTGGTGGGGCTGCTGCTGCACTTGCGTCTGGTCTCGTGCCCATTGCCGATGGATCGGACCTAGGGGGATCGCTAAGAAATCCGGCGAGTTTTTGTAATGTAGTTGGTCTTAGGCCGTCGACAGGTCTTATTCCAACCTGGCCAAACCCTTCAGCTTGGTTTCCGCTCTCCGTACTTGGCCCAATGGCTAGGACGGTTAAAGATGTTTCACTGATGCTGTCTGCGATCGCTGGTCCAGATCCGCGTTGTCCACTGTCGATCGCACAGAGCCCGGACATTTTTCGACAAGATTTGGGCAGAGATTTTAGTGGTGTAAGAGTTGCCTGGAGCAGAACTCTGGGTGACTTGCCTGTAGACGATGAGGTACTTAAAGTCATTGAAACAGCTGTTCATCGACTCGAAGACACAGGGTGCATTATTGAGGAGGTTGACCCAAATTTAACTGAAGCTGATGAGGTCTTCCACGTGTTAAGAGCGTGGCATATGGAGTCGGCACTTGGTGAGCTTTTAGCAGCGCACCCAGATCAGTTTAAAGATACTCTGATATGGAATATTGAGCAGGGAAGAACGCTTACAGGGCCTGACGTAGCTCGAGCGGAGCGGCTAAGGAGCACGATGTTTGAGAGACTTAATCGATTTATGAATACATATGAGTTTATAATTTGTCCTGTAACGCAGGTCTTACCATTTGATGTCGATCTCCCCTACGTCAGTAAAATTAATGGGAGCACCCTATCAAACTACCTTGATTGGATGAAATCCTGTTTTCGCGTCAGTGCCACTGGCCATCCCGCACTTTCGGTACCCGCTGGATTTTCGTCATCTGGATTGCCGGTTGGGCTTCAGATAGTTGGCCGTTTTAGAGATGATTTTGGTGTGCTGCAATTCGGGCATGCTTTTGAGCAGTTAAGTGAATTTTGGAAAGTTCGACCCAAAATTTAAGACTATATTTGGAGGTGTAACTCGTGATTTTCAATTCCCTATATCGTAATTCGCAGCTGATAAAGATATTGCTTACAGGCGCCTTGATGGCATCTATTTCTAATTCAAGCGCTAATGACCGAGTTTTCATTGATGATCTTCAAGGAATTTGGTTTGAGAAAACCTATCTTGAAGCGTTAAGGCAGACCAAGCAGCCGCATGAGGCAGAAAAACAATCTAAACCGGTATTGATTGCAATAAAAAAAGAAGGGCGTGCTTACCCCTATTTTGCGACAGATATGGTTAAGGCAACGCTGATGATTGTATTTGATGTGGAACCTAGCCAAGAGCCAAATACATATCGATTGGTGCTGGGTGAAAGAAATGCGCCGACCTCTGCGGAAGATGTTGTTTACGTGTGGTTTAAAGGTGAAAAATCTCTAGATGGCCAATTTCGAAATCTTCAGATTCAAGAACCTCTTGTGATGGCTGGTAAGTGGGCCTCATACGAGCGCGTGGGGAAAGAGCTCGGTCCTATTATCAATAACATCGTTTTGAGTGGTCAGTATCTTGATGAGGCTGGAAAAAAATGGACGTTTACGGACGGCGGTAAGGCATCTTTTCCTGATAAGACTCCCTTTTATTACGAGATTTCTTTGGTAGCAGATGGTGCCACCTGTGATTATATTGAGGTTGAAGATTTGAAATCTGCTACAGGTTTGGCTTACTACGGCTTTAACTGGAACCAGTCCGGAGTAATGGAGCTTTATGAGGCTAATTTAGAAAGTGGAAACATTCAATGTCAGTCCAAGCCTTTTGTGGTGTTAACACCTATGTAGTGTTTTTTTTGGAAATTTTTTTATTAATTCTTGAAGATCATTGAAGGTGCCTTATGAGTGACGTCGAAAAAAAACATACTCAAAGTAGCATCGACACAGTCCGGCGATCTTTGGAAGATATCAAGGCAACGCTCGGAAAATATCAGCATATAGATGGCTTTTTAGGTGATCAGGTCGCATCTCGCCGAGATCTAGGTGATGAGTTTATTCAAGAAAAAAACCTAATCGGGCTGCAGGATAAGCTGGATGCGATGCATCCAGCGGATATTGCTGCCATCTTAGAGCAAATGCCTCTGGATGAGCGTTTGCTGGTGTGGAAGCTCGTCCGATCTAACCTAGATGGAGACGTGTTGCTTGAAGCGTCAGATGCTGTTAGACAAACGTTAATAGCGGATATGGATGTTCAAGAGCTCTTGGCGGCGACGGAGCAGTTGGATGCTGATGAAATTGCAGATCTTGCTCCAGATCTACCTGAGGGAGTCATTGCTGACGTATTTCGATCTTTGTCAGAAACCGAACGATTACAACTTAAAGCAGCCTTATCGTACCCTGAGGATACTGTCGGTGCATTAATGGATTTTGAAATGGTGACTGTTCGAGAGGATGTGTCGCTCGACGTGGTGCTGAGATATTTGCGTCGATTGGAAAAGCTGCCACCTAATACAGACAAGCTTTTTGTCGTTGATCGTCGTGAAATTTTAAAAGGTGCTTTATCCATTAGTGACTTAATTGTTACTTCGCCTGAAACTAAAGTGTGTGATGTGATGTCCACTGCTGTTGTTAACTTCAACCCAGACCAGGAAGCAGAGAGTGCCGCACACGCTTTTGAACGCTACGACTTAGTATCAGCCCCTGTTGTTGACGCACACAATCGCATTGTGGGTCGGATGACGATCACTGATATTGTGGATTATATCCGGGAGGATGCTGAGCAAGAATCGTTAGGGAAAGTGGGGCTTCGGGATGAGGATTTGTTCTCCTCTGTTTGGAAGAGCGCTAAAAACAGGTGGCTTTGGCTAGCTGTGAATTTAGGGACGGCTTTCTTTGCGTCTCGAGTCATTGGTTTATTTGAGGACTCGATAGAACAGTTGGTTGCTCTGGCTGCGCTCATGCCTATTGTTGCCGCTATAGCTGGCAACTCAGGGAATCAGACGGTTACGTTGATTGTTAGAGCATTAGCCTTTGAAGAAATCAATAAAAATAATGCGAAAGGCCTCCTTCGCAAAGAACTTGCCATCGCACTTGTGAATGGTGTTTTGTGGGGTTCAGTCGCTGGTTTTTTTGCGTGGCTTCTTTACGGAAATATCGCTCTTGGCTTGGTCATGTTGAGCGCGATGCTGCTTAATTTAATAGTCGGGGCTGCGGTGGGTATGCTAGTCCCATTATTTTTACAAAAGATGGGAAGAGATCCAGCTATTGGATCCTCAGTTTTATTAACGTTTAGTACTGATAGTATGGGATTTTTAATATTTCTTGGAATGGCGACTTTATTCTTAGTCTAAATACTTATGAAATTTGTTGATATACCCATGTTCCTTATACGAGTTATTATTTATTTATGAAAAACGCCTTTAGATCAGACATATCTCCTTCAGAAATCACATCAAGAACATTATTTGAGTCTAGACGGCGATGGATGCAAGGAAGCCTCGCCTCTTTAGCGACGATGGCCATCGCTCCGGCAAGTGCTAAGTCGCGCGATGGAAAAGATTTTCCTGTTGCATTCGAGTCCGAAAAAAGTGAATTTTCGACTGCTGAGAAGCTAACAACCTATTCGGATGTGACTCGATATAACAATTTTTACGAGTTTGGCACAGGAAAAGAAGATCCAGTTGAACAGGCCCATAGATTGAAGACCGATGGGTGGACAATAAATATCATAGGTGAAGTTCATCGACCACAAAGGTTCGATATCGATCAACTCTTGCGGCTTGCGCCACTTGAGGAGCGAATTTATCGACTGCGGTGTGTCGAGGCCTGGTCCATGGTGATTCCATGGATCGGTTTCCCGCTGTCAAAATTACTGGACTTGGTTCAGCCTACTGGAAATGCGCGTTATGTGGAGTTTATTTCTTTGTACGACCCAGAGCAAATGCCGGGTCAAAGGAGTGCCGTGCTTGACTGGCCATATAAGGAGGGGTTGCGATTGGATGAGGCCATGAATCCACTGACACTTTTGACGTTAGGTTTATATGGTGAAATTTTGCCTAATCAAAATGGAGCACCTGTGAGGTTGGTGGTGCCGTGGAAGTATGGTTTTAAAAGTGCGAAATCAATCGTGACAATTAAATTGACCGAAAAGCAACCGGCTACCGCCTGGAATGTTTCCAATCCTAGTGAGTATGGGTTTTATTCCAATGTAAACCCACAGGTCTCACATCCAAGGTGGAGTCAGCGGAAGGAGCGACGTATTGGAGAGTTTCTAAAACGAGATACGGAAATGTTCAACGGCTATTCCGAATGGGTTGCAGATTTGTATCGTGATTTAGATTTAAGCAAGCACTTCTGACGCACGTCTCTTTTATGCGCGATACTCCGCGACCGCAACGTTTAAGAGTGGGTATAGACACTCGAATTATTTGGTTAGTCAGTTTAATTCCGCTGATCACGCTGTGTGGGCGAGGCATGATGGGCGAACTAACAGCCAATCCAATTGAATATATTTCTAAATTTACTGGTTGGTGGACACTTTTTTCTCTTTTGCTGACCTTGGGTGTAACGCCTGCTAGATATTTTTTTAGCATGCCGATACTGTTTCCTCTAAGAAGAACATTTGGGCTTATTACTTTTGTTTACGCAACAATCCATTTTTTAACTTGGTTGGTTTTGGATCAATTCTTTGACTGGACGGAAATTGCATTAGATCTATCTGAGCGCCCATTTATTTATATTGGCTTCGTCGCTTTTCTTGGGCTTTGTATATTAGCTCTGACATCAACCAATCGTGCAAAAGTGGTTCTCGGATCTGTGCGTTGGAGGCGGATGCACAAGAGTGTTTACCTCATTGCAATTTTAGGCGTGACGCACTTTTATATTTTAGTTAAAAGTGACGTGTGGGAACCGTTAACGTTTGGAGCAGTGCTCTTTTTGTTGTTGGGATATCGACTGTTTCTCCGATTGTTGAACAATAGACGTTAATCACTCCGATACTTAATTGGTATTCAACGTGTATTGCGGCGAATGGTTAAAAAAATTCCTAAAAGTATCCCTGAAAATCCCAGCAAACTGCTAAGCCCTACACTTTCATTAAGAATAACCCATGCGAGTGCAGATGCCGCAATTGGTTCTGCGAATATCATTGTGGAAACAAGTGTTGCTGGGAATCGACGAACTCCCCAATTAAGAATTGTGTGCCCAATGAGTTGTGGGCCCAGAGCTAAACAGAAGATATATACCCAAGCCGCGCCAGGCATATTGAAAGCTAAATGTTCCATATTGGGCAGGTTATATAAAACTAGCGCCATCGCGGCGAAACTATATGTAAGAAAAACGTAGACTTTTAACTCAATGGCCTGTCGAAGCGTACGGCCAATGATGAGATAGGCTGCGATTGAGATTGCCCCTAAAGTTGCTAGCAGCTCACCTTTAATAGATCTTTGTGTTTGATTCATGAATATTTCTTCATTAAGACTAAAAAGGAAGAAGGCGCTTCCTGTTGCAATGAGTATGCCGAAGAGCTGTTTTTTGCTGATTGTCTCGTTCAGAAAAATGAAGCTTAACAAGGCGACCCAAACCGGACTCGTTGTTACAAGAAATGTACTTTTGGCGACGGAAATATGTTCTAGGGATACGGTCCAGGTCATGAAGTGTGCGGCTAAAAAAATGCCTGATAGCGCACTTTGAATAATTGTTTGGGCATTACACTGACGAATCGTTTCAATGATTGATCTAAAGGAAAGAAGACCAAGAAAGAATGATGCGATGGCCAGTCGCAGGAAT
Source organism: uncultured Pseudomonadota bacterium (assembly GCA_913057675.1). Classification (GTDB taxonomy): domain Bacteria; phylum Pseudomonadota; class Gammaproteobacteria; order Burkholderiales; family Eutrophovitaceae; genus Eutrophovita. Next base: position 23,317 of record CAJXOL010000004.1, read on the forward strand.
ACGATAGTGTTTGAGGATGCCCCTTCGCTTTGAGCGCTACGGACAAGTATCGCTGCTGTGGAGATTACTAAAACAGCAAATACAAGTGGGAGGGTGTTCTGATGTGTTTTGTTTTTTATAACCGGCTAAGCCAATTAATTCAGTTTATCAGGAGGAGTTGGCCCCGGTGGTAATGCGTACACGTCAATACCTTCGTCCTTTAATTCTTGCATGACTTCAACGGTAGCCTCACCGCGAATTGAGCGACTGTCAGATTCCCCATAAAAAATTTTTCTAGCTTCATCTGGGAACTCCGTACCGACATCTTCAGTATTTTTCGCGATATATTCGATAAACTGATCATGAAGTTGCTGGAGGTCTACCCCAGCTAGGGCCATTTCCTTCTGTTTGATTTTTGAAGCAGTCTTTTTGTCTGGCAATGTGTTGAGATAAGGGGCCGAGAGCTGTTTGGAAATAGTTGTCGAGCCACAAACTGGACATGATAATTGTCCATTTGATATTTGCTTATCAAAATCGTCTTGAGAGGAAAACCAGCCTTCAAACTTATGTTCTTGGCCGCAAGCTAAATCGTAAACAATCATTATTGGAACCTAAGTAAATCGAAAAATAATCATATTGGACTCTATTCTATCGCATTCACTTCATACGAAAAATGAGATAAAACTATACATACCAGCAGTTAGTGTGCATCGGGCGCAGTTTGTTCCTTTGAGAAAAGATCCTCGATGGTTTCGCGCTCACGAATCACATAGGTACGTTCATTACTGATCAGTATTTCAGGTGCTCTTGGACGGCTGTTGTAGTTGGAGCTCATGGTCATTCCGTATGCCCCAACAGAGTGAATAGCTAGAACATCGCCTTCATTGGCTGAAAGGTTACGGTCTTTTCCCAGAAAGTCCCCTGTCTCACAGATTGGCCCAACGATATCGTAAAGTTTTGCCGGATCTGAATTTTTATGAGTTATGTTGTCGATTTGATGATAGGCGCCGTAGAGTGATGGTCTTGCTAAGTCATTCATAGCCGCGTCGACGACAATAAAATTCTTATTGGATCCGTGTTTAAGGTATTCAATTGTGGTGAGTAGCACCCCAGAGTTGCCAACGATAGATCGACCTGGCTCTACAATAATTTCTTGTTTACGTCCGTTCATGACTTCGAGCAACATTGATACGAATTTTTCTTGGTCAATCGGAGTTTCATTTTCATACTGAATACCGAGTCCTCCCCCAAAGTCGATGTGTTTGATGAGGATGCTTTCATTTTCAAGCGCATCCACTAACTCGACCATTTTTAATGCGGCATCTCGCATGGGCGCGATATCAGTTAATTGGGATCCAATATGGCAATCGATTCCAGTGGGGCTTATGTGTGGCAATTCGTTCGCTATTTTGTACAGTCTAGGAGCATCATTAACCTCCACTCCAAATTTATTTTCTTTTAGCCCGGTAGAAATGTAGGGATGGGTCTTGGCATCAACATCAGGATTAACTCTGAAGCTGATATTTGCATCTTGATTTAATTCTTGTGCAACCGCAGCGATTCGATATAGTTCTGATTCAGATTCAATATTGAAACATTTTATTTTTTGTTTTAATGCATAACGAATTTCTTCCTGAGTTTTTCCTACACCGGAAAAAACCACTTTACTGGGGTCTCCGCCGGCGGCTAAAACTCTGGTTAGTTCCCCTCCGGACACAATATCGAAACCACTTCCGAGACGCGACAAAATGTTAATAATCGCAATATTTGAGTTAGCTTTTACCGCGTAGCAAATCAGGTGTTCACGTTGATCAAAGGCATCTTTAAAACGATTGAAATTAGTTTCAATTGATCGTTTCGAATAGACATAACAAGGCGTTCCGAATTCCTTTGCGACCTCGATTGCTGATTTGTTTTCGATAAAGAGATGGCCTGACTTTCGGTTAATTGTCATTATTATTCTCGCTTTGAGGATTTTGATCGACGTTTCTTGAGATATCTGCATCTTCTAGGGTCGAGGATTCCGGAACGTAGAGTGGCCCAGTTTGTCCGCAACTTGATACAAGGAATAAACAAAATATCGTGATGGCTAGTTTTTCTAATTGACTCATTATATTTATGGATATGAATGGGATATTGTGGTTTCGATCCAGTCCTCTACCTGCTTTGTTAGATCGGCGGGTGACTGATGTGCTGTTTTTATAGGTTTGCCGATTGTCACGGTAATTGTCCCTGGTTTTTTAAGTAACGCATTTTTTGGCCAGTATTCACCCGCATTATGAGCGACCGGTACAATATCTGATTGAAGCTGAGCTGAGAGCCATGCGCCTCCAATTTGATAGCTTCCGCGTTTGCCCGGAGCTATTCTAGTTCCTTCCGGAAACACAATAATGTACCAGCCGTTCTTAATTCTGTTTATGCCTTGAGTCCTCATTTGTTTTAATGCTCTAGGGCCGCTTGACCGGTCGATTGCGATGGGATTCATCATCGCAAGCCCCCAACCAAAAAACGGAACATATAATAGACTTTTCTTTAGAACCCAGACCTGAGGAGGGAAAATAGTTTGAAATGCAAACGTTTCCCAAGCCGATTGGTGTTTGGAGAGGATCACACAGGGATTATCTGGAATGTTTTCCAAGCCTTCGACGCGATACTTAATACCGCAAATATATTTAGCGAGAAAAGTGATGCAGTGAGACCATAAAGTGATGATCTGGTATCTCCGCATTGAAGAGAGGGGAAATGTTAAAAGAGCGACAACTGAAAAGATAACCGTAAGGACGAATCTTAATAATTCGAACATTAAGGACCGAGCTAAATTAATCACCATCAATGGGAAATGATATGTTTGACAGCGTCGTTTAAGTCAACAAACTGTATCGTACCTTTAGGTAGTCCTTGACCTGCATTCGTTTCTTCGCCTTTTCCAGTTCGTACTAAGATAGGTTTAGCGCCAACAGCCTGTGCTGCTTGAAGGTCTTTAAGTGAATCTCCAATGAAGGGCACATTTTTCAAATTGACGTTAAAACGTTTTGATATATCTAGAAGCATGCCGGGTTTAGGTTTGCGACAGTCGCAGTTACACTCGTTTGTGTGGGGACAAAAAAACAAGGCATCGATGCGACCACCGACATTAGCTAACGCCCGATACATTTTTTCGTTGATTGCATTGAGTGTCGCCATGCCAAATAGCCCTCTGCCAACTCCAGATTGATTAGTGGCTACCACGACGCGATAGCCGGCATGATTTAGGCGAGCAATAGCCTCCAAACTCTGCGGTATTGGCTTCCACTCTGCCGGGGCCTTGATATATTGGTCGCTATCAAAATTGATTACCCCATCTCTGTCGATTATTACGAGCTTCATATTTTATAATGTTGATTAAATTGATAGTTCTGATAAATCCCCAACGCAGTTAAGTAGGTCTGAGAGTTGGCTCAAAAGGGCCAGTCTGTTTTCTTTCACATTCGGGTCATCTGATATAACCATTACTTTTTCAAAAAAATGGTCAACAACAGTCCTTGCGGATGATAAAGCCTGGAGCGCATCAGCATAGCGAGAATTATCAACAGCTTGTTTCACTAAAGGCAATAAGGATTGAATTTTTTCGTAGAGCGATACTTCTTCTTCGGTAGTGAACAAATTTATATCCACCTCAGAATCATTCTTTCGCTTATTCTTTTTCAGAATATTTTTTATACGTTTATTCGCAGTTGCTAGCGCTATGGAATCATCTGTTTGGAGGAATGCAGTGATCGCCTCAAGCCGAGGCAGCGCCAGGTGAAGCCTGTCTGAGTCGGTGGCTAGTATGGCTTCAACCTTGTCTACAGAGAAACCTTTGTCTTTTAGATGTCCTCTAAATCGATCAATGATGAAGTTTTTAATAACTGATTCCTCGATAGTTAAATTGAGGTTTTGGCTAAACGTTTGCGCCGCCCAGCTTATGAGCACGCTAAGATCTACATTAATAGAATTTTCTGTCAGGATTCGAATGATTCCGATGGCTTGTCGTCTGAGCCCGAAGGGATCTTTTTCGCCTGAGGGTATGAGGCCAACTCCGAAAATGCCGACAAGAATTTCGAGTTTGTCAGCTAGTGCGAGGGTGCTAGAGATGGAGCTGTTTGGGATGCTGTCGTTGGAGAATCTTGGTCGATAATATTGTTCTAGAGCATCAGCCACTTCAGGTGATTCTCCTTGAGCAATTGCGTAGTATCGACCCATTGTGCCTTGAAGCTCGGGGAATTCTCCAACCATGCCGGTAAGTAAGTCTGCTTTGCAAAGTTCTGCTGCCCTGGTGACTTTGGCGCTATCCGCATTGGTTTTTTCTGAGATTCTTCTAGCTAAGTCAATTAGTCGATCTACTCTATCCAGCTGAGATCCCAGCTGGTTGTGATACACAACATTTTTTAATTTTTTGGTTAGATCCTCAAGTGGGGTGTCAATGTCCCCTTGGTAGAAGAACTGAGCATCCGCAAGTCTTGGCCGCACAACTTTTTCGTTACCATGAACGATGTTGCTAGGATCCTCAAGCTTCATATTGCTGACCAATAAAAATTTTTCCGCCAACGCCCCATTTTTGTTAAACAGGGGAAAGTATTTTTGATTGGTCTTCATCGTGAGTACCAGACACTCTGCTGGAATTGCGAGAAACTCTTCATCAAATTGTGCTGGATAAACTATTGGTAGTTCCACAAGTGAAGTTACCTCGTCCAGGAGTTCTTCGTCTTCTTGAAGTGTCAGGTTCATTTTTGTTGCTTGTACGTATAGTTGATCCCGAATATTCGATTTCCGTTTTTCGTAGTTTGGAATGATGAAGCCTAACTCTTCAAGAGTTGATTCGTATGATTTTGCATCTGGGATTGTGATGTCCCCATTTGCGTGAAATCGGTGTCCGAGCGTTTTATTTCCGCTGGTCAGTCCTAACGCTTGAATCGGAACTACATCGGGCCCATGCATCGCCATTAAGCGATGAGCGGGGCGTACAAAGTTAACACTTTGCAGCGTGTCTTGCGGCTGATAGTTCATGACTTTCGGTATCGGTAGCTTCGTGATGGACAGGTCTATAGCCCTTTGGAGGCCCGCCGAAAGTGTTACGCCATCTTTTTTTTGATGGAGATAAATAAACTCCATTTTGCCATCTGTCTGCAGTTCTACTTCTTCCGCGTGGCTCGGTTCAAGCCCAAGGGAGTTCAGTTTTTTTAATAATGCGTCTGACGGGGTTCCATCCTCTTTAATGCCTACGTGTTTTGGCATCAATTTTAACCGCACAGATTCTACTGGCGATACGTTGCGCGCGCCATTGAGGAGGACCGCTAGCCTACGAGGCGTAGCGAATGTCTCATAGGACGCATTCTCTGGAATCAAATTTTGCTTAGATAAATCCTCAAAAATAGATGCGCCAAAAGACAGCCCCAATTTTTTTAACGCTTTAGGAGGTAACTCCTCAGTCAACAATTCTACGAGTAAGGTCGCCATATTTTTTGCTAGGTCCTGGTGTAATTGCTTTTGCGAATATCGAGAACCTCGCTAATCTCTTCTTGGGGCAAGAATGCTTTAATCATGTCATCGGATGCGCGTTCAAACCCAAGAACTTTGCGCGAGGTTCGATACGCTTGGGCCGCCATTCTTGCCAATTTGCGCACGCGTCCAATATAGTTTGCTCGTTCAGTAACTGAGATTGCACCTCGCGCATCAAGGAGATTGAATGCATGCGAACACTTCATGACGAGCTCATAGCCAGGTAGCGATAATTGTGCGTTAAACATGGCAGTTGCCTCTTTTTCGAACGCTGAGAAATTGGAAAATAGTAAGTCGACATTTGCTTTCTCAAAGTTATAAGTCGATTGTTCAACTTCGTTTTGGTGAAACACATCTCTGTAGGTGATTCCTGGAGCCCAATCAAGGTCGAAAACGCTATCTTTTGCTTGAAGATACATAGCCAATCTTTCAAGCCCGTAGGTGATCTCTCCCATTACAGGTTTGCAACTGATGCCGCCAACCTCTTGAAAATAAGTGAACTGCGTAACTTCCATGCCGTTTAGCCAGACCTCCCACCCTAGTCCCCACGCGCCGAGTGTGGGCGACTCCCAGTCGTCCTCAACAAATCTAATGTCGTGCTCAAGAGGGTTGATCCCAATTGTCTTAAGTGAGCCTAAATATAGGTCGAGAATGTTGGACGGAGAGGGTTTAAGAACCACTTGAAATTGGTAGTAGTGTTGTAGCCGGTTGGGATTTGCACCGTATCGACCGTCTTTTGGTCTACGAGACGGTTGAACATAAGCTGCTTTCCAAGGTTCTGGACCAATCGCCTTGAGAAATGTGGCGGTATGAAAAGTTCCAGCACCCACTTCTAGATCATAAGGTTGTAGTAGGGCACAACCGTTCGAACTCCAATATTTCTGAAGTTCTAAAATCATATCTTGAAAGTAGTTCATCTATAAACCTAGGATCCGGGTGGCAAGAAATAATGTTCCTACATTTTACCTTTTTAAGTTTTTAGCCGAGCTGATGTTGATTTAACGCAAAACGCGAGGATGACGAGACATAGAATAACAAACGGAAGGTTCCCCCAGAGACTGTATGGTGTAGAGCCTTTCCGACCATAAATTTCAGCGCGCAAGACAGTTTTTGAAAATTGAGGGACTTGATTGACGATATAACCTCTGTGATCAATGACGGCGGTGACACCTGTATTGGTTACTCTTAATAGCTCTCTGCCTGTCTCAATTGATCTGGCTTGAGCAATTTGCAAATGCTGCTTTGGTCCCAGAGATTCACCCCACCATGCGTCATTTGTAAAGTTGGCCAGAACCGTTGCTCCCGGCAGCTGACGAATGATTTCCTCGCCGAAAACATCTTCGTAACAAATGTCAACGCCCAGAGATTGATTCCCCAAAATAAAGGGCGCTTGATTGCTCGGGCCGGCAGAGAAATTTGACATTGGAATCTTCAGATAATTAAGCAAGCCTGAAGTGATTGCCCGCATTGGAAAGTAGTCTCCAAACGGCACGAGATGGTGTTTTCGGTATCGTTGTATATCCTCTCCTCCGACTTGAATGACACTGTTATAAAATTTTCCGTCTTCGGACTGCTCTGGAATGCCCAATAAGATATGGAGATTGTTTGTTTCCGCGTGTTTTTTTAAAGCTTCCCAATACCAATCTGGAACGTTTTTTTCCAGTAACGGAATAGCGGTTTCGGGTAAAAGGATGAGTTCGCTTTTTTCCTGAAGGATCATATTCAGGTATATCGTCATTGTCTCTTCAATCCACTCTGGGCTCCACTTAATATCTTGAGCAATGTTTCCTTGAAGTAATGAGACGGATGTGGTCTCGCGACTTATTTGCTGAGTCCATTTAGGAATGCCCAGGGCGATGGATAGTGCGATGACTAGAACTGGTACCGCAAAGCCTCGTTTTAATGTGGTTTTTAAAGATGATTGTGATTGAGTAGCACACCAGCTCTTAAAGAGAAAACCCATACTACCCGAACAAAACGTGCAGGCGAGGGTGACCCCGTAAATGCCCAGTACTGATGCATAGTTTGAAAAAGAGCTCAGGGGTATTTGTGAGTAACCGAGAGACAACCAAGGAAATCCTGTCAAAAACCATCCACGACACCAGTCTGACAATGCGAGCCCAACCGGAAATACAGCCAATAGCCGAAGCGTTTGTGAGTGGACGAGCTTGGCGAGCAGGGCTTGAATGACAGCAGGAGGTAGCGCAAAAGTTGCACTAAGTATAACGGTGGCTAGTGCGGCAAGAGCTGGATGCATCCCCCCAAAGTCGTGCAGGCTGACGTATATCCAACTGGTGCCGGTTATTAGCAGACCAAAGGTGAATGCAAATGAGGTTATGAATGTATTTTTAGGACTTTGTGCCTGCAAAATGAAGAACAGCAGTGCACAGGTGAGGATTGGGACTAAAAAAAGTGAGAATGGAGCAAAGCCTAGAACTGTTGTCGCCCCGAGGATGAAGGCCCAAAGCGCAGATTTATCATGAAGCGTCTGTGCTAGGAGGCGAAAAATTTTAGGAGCTTCGCTCAATCTCAATTTTTTCTACTAAAAGCGCATGAATTCTTCTTCTGTCAGATCGAGTAACAGTGATGCTGAGTTCTCCAATCTTAAATTCTTCTCCAATTTCTGGCAGTTTTCCAAGGTGCGCGAGGACTAAACCGCCGACCGTGTCGAAATCCGTATCTGGAAAATTCGTCCCAAAGTGTTCATTTATATCCGAAATTTCCGTTACGGCCTTAATTCTATAGCGGCCCGACTTGTCTTCTAGGATATTGGCCTCCGATTCATCAAAGTCATATTCGTCTTCAATTTCACCCACAATTTGTTCTAGGACATCTTCGATGGTGATCAGCCCTGCTACGCCGCTGTACTCGTCGACGACAATCGCCATATGGTTTCTATTGCTTCTAAAGTCTTTGAGAAGAACATTCAGCGGCTTCGACTCTGGTATGAAGACAGCAGGCCGTAACATATCTCTAAGGTCAAAGGAATTCGGATCTTTGTAGTATCGTAAGAGATCTTTTGCCAGCAAAATGCCTAGAACTTCATCTTTACTGTTTTCGAAAACCGGGAAGCGTGAATGGTTGGTATCAACGGCAAGAGAAATGATGTCTTCCATCGGGGATTTGATATCTGCCATGCAACATTGAGATCGAGGAATCATGATATCTCGAGCGGTCATCTCGGAGACCTGCAATACGCCTTCAAGCATTGAAAGTGCATCAGAATCAAGAAGATTCTTTTCGAAAGATCCATGCAGTAGGTCAATGAGTTGTTCTTTATCTTCAGGCTCACGTTGTAACAGGTGCGCAAGTTTTTTTAACCAACCTGATTTTTTAATGAGTTTTTTCATGTTTGATGCTAGGCGATTATTTGTTCGTAAGGATTAGGAATTCCCATTTTTTCAAGGATGTCGATTTCTAAATTTTCCATGAGTTCTCTATCAATTTTTTTTTGATGGTCAAAGTCCTGGAAATGAAGTGTTGCATGAACACAGAGATGCGCGAAATGGTTACGCAGGGACTTGTGTTGAATTTTTGCCTCTTCCTTAATAACGGGGACGCATAGCGCGATATCTGCCGATAAAGGAGATGAATCTGGATACGGAAAGGTAAGAACATTGGTTGCGTAATTTCGATTACGGAAGTAATGGTTCATTTCCACCCCTTCATCCTCATTGATCAGCCTTACAGTTACTTGAGCGTCTTCTAACAGCGATGCGTCAATCCATCGGTAAATGTCATTTTTGGTAGGAAGTCCTCGCCAAGGCTCAGATTTTTGAACAGTTAAAACTAGATTCGGTTTATTCATGCAGGACCTTTAATTATCTGGCCTTGCTGCTGCGTATGCGTTAACGATCCTTTGTACCAAAGGGTGTCTGACAACGTCTTCTGATTCGAAGTGTGTAAAAGCAATACCTTTGACCTGATTAAGAATTTTTGCAGCTTCATCTAATCCGCTTTTGTGTCCCTTAGGTAAATCAACTTGGGTGCTATCTCCAGTTACAACCGCTCGGCTACCAAACCCCATTCTTGTTAAAAACATCTTCATTTGTTCTGGGGTTGTATTTTGGGCTTCATCAAGAATTATGAAGGCATCATTTAAGGTTCTACCTCGCATATAGGCAAGAGGGGCAATTTCAATCGCGCTCCGCTCGAATAGTTTACCCACCTTCTCATAGCCCATTAAGTCATAAAGTGCGTCGTACAACGGGCGAAGGTAAGGATCAACTTTTTGCGCCAGATCTCCAGGTAGGAAGCCCAGCCTTTCGCCTGCTTCTACTGCAGGTCTTACTAGAACGATTCGTTTGACGCTTCCACGCTCAAACGAATCAACGGCTGAAGCCACTGCTAGGTAAGTTTTTCCTGTGCCAGCTGGGCCAATACCAAAGGTGACGTCATGTGACTGAATTTGGCTTAAATATTGAGTTTGGCGTGGCGTTCTGCCGCGTAGGTCATGGCGCCTTGTCCGCAATGTAACGGCATTCTGAGTTTTCGAATTAGTACTTCTGGTTATTTCAACGATTCCAAGTTGGACATCTTCCGTGTCGAGAGGTCTTCGGGAAGATTTGTATAGCAACGCCAGCGTGTCCGAACCAATTTGAATATTGGTGCTATCTCCGCTGAGCGTGAATGTTTCCCCGCGTCGGATAATTTTTATACTGAGTTCTTGCCCCATTTCCTTGAGGTTGATGTCAAGTGCGCCACACATGTTTGCAAGCCTGACGTTATCAACCGGTTCAAACGCTGTTTCGGTGGTGTCCAATCTAAAATAACCTCTTATTAAGCTGATTGTTCAGTATATCTGAAGAGCACTATGCTCTGGTAACAACAATGCCGCGCAGCGAATTGGGTAGTGCTTCGGTCACCTGAATTTCGATTGTATGGCCAATAAGGCGCTCTTGGCCTTCGAAGTTAACAACCTTATTGTTGTTTGTTCTCCCGGAGAGTTTTGACGAGTCTTTTTTAGACACACCTTCAACGAGGACATCAAATTTACCGCCAACCATTAGCTGGCTGTAGTGAGACGCGTTATTACTTAATTTAGTTTGCAGGCGGCTTAATCGCTGTTTTTTTGTTTCCAATGGCACGTGATTCGGTAGGCCCGCAGCTGGAGTCCCTGGCCTTGGGCTATACATAAAGCTGTAGCTGCCATCAAAGCCCACTTCGTCAACGAGACTCATCGTGTCTTCAAAGTCGGCATCCGTTTCTCCGGGAAAGCCAACGATGAAATCAGAACTGATAGAAACTGTACTGCGCGCCGCTTTCAGATCTTTAATGATTTTAATATATTGCTCCCGGGTATAGCCGCGTTTCATTGCCTCAAGGATGTTGTTTGAGCCGGACTGAACGGGGAGGTGCACATGGTCTACTAATTTAGGTAGCGTGCGGTAACTGGAGATCAATGCATCTGAAAATTCTTTGGGGTGTGAGGTTGAAAATCTGATGCGCTCTAAACCTGGGATGTCTGATACATAGTCTAGAAGAGTTGCAAATTCAATAACTTCTGCGTCCTGCTCATAGCGGTAGGCGTTAACATTTTGTCCGAGCAAGGTTATCTCTTTGACACCTTGTGCTGCTAGCGTCGCCACTTCTACTAAAACGTCCTCAAAAGGTCTTGAGATCTCCTCGCCCCGAGTGTACGGGACTACGCAGAACGTACAGTATTTGCTACACCCTTCCATGATAGACACCATTGCTGATTGACTGGTCGTTATCGGAGTAGGAAGATTGTCGAATTTTTCAACCTCGGGAAACGAGATATCCACTTGAGCTTTTTTCCCTGGTTTGCGGCGCTCTTTTAACATTGAGGGCAGACGATGAATCGTCTGGGGGCCAAAGACGATGTCAACATAAGGCGCCCTGGATATGATGCCTTTCCCCTCCTGGGAGGCAACGCAGCCGCCTACCCCTATCATTACATTGGGGTTTGCCTCCTTGAGGTGCCTAACGCGACCTAAATCACTGAACACTTTTTCTTGGGCTTTTTCTCGAACAGAACACGTATTGAAAAGGATTAGATCGGCCTCTTTGACATCTTCGGTTTTTTCATAACCGTCATGCGCGCGGAGCACATCAACCATTTTGTCTGAGTCGTACTCATTCATCTGGCATCCAAAAGTTCGGACATAAACTTTTTTCATAAGTTTTTTACTCTACCGTGTTAGGTTTTAGGTACATCATGATTTTACAATGAAGCAGCAGGGGTGATGTTAAACAAATACGACGTGTGACGTGAATGTTAGCGTCTGTGGTCTAGGGTTTTTTCGCAATAGCCAAGAAATCGAACATTTTTCAAAGGCAGGTTGATATAGACTATAAACATGACATAGGTGATCGGGTTAGATTGCTGAACATGAACAATGAGACCTTAAGGTTGGATGGATTTTAGACGGATTATACAATTTGCTTCCACGCTGAGACGAGCGTTCTTGTCGCCCACCAAAGTGAAGCGTTCTTATTCACAGTGTGCGGAAGACTTAATTGTGAAAATGTTTTTGCAAGTTGACCGATCTTTGAGTCCAGGTTTTTATGTCGATGTAGGCTGCCATCACCCTCGACGCGGATCTAATACCTACGGATTTTATAAATCTGGCTGGCGGGGCGTCTTGATTGACATGGAGGACGATAAAGTTCGCGTTGCTAAATGGGCGCGTAGACGGGATATCGTCGTGCAAGCCGCCGTCAGTGATCGAGTTGAAAACGTGGATATATACAGCCCTGGCGATTTTTCTACTAACGCGACCATCGATGCGGAGGCCGCCGCGCATCATCCAGAATATCAACGCCTACATCAGATTGAAACAGAAACCCTAACGGATGTGCTCGAACGGTGTGATTGTCCATCCGAATTTGATTTTCTAAACATAGATTGTGAGGGTAATGATTTTCGGGTGCTCAAGGGGTTAGTTTTGGATCGGTATGCTCCTAAGGTGATTTGTATTGAAATCTGGGAGTCAAAGCAAGGCCTCGATGGGCTCATGGCGAGCGATATTCATCAGCATCTCCATGCTCATGAGTATGAGTTGAGAAGTTGGTCTATTTTTTCGGCTATTTACGTTAGAAGAGTCGCCCTGTAAGTAACTCGATTTGAGATTTATTTCACGTCGGCATTGCATGTTTTTGACTGAGGTCGCCGCTTACTTTTGCGCTTGAACCTGGTTTTTATTGAGATGCATCTGAAATTTAAGATGCGAATGGTGGCGATTCAGGGATTCGAACCCCGGACCTGCGGATTATGATTCCGTCGCTCTAACCGGCTGAGCTAAATCGCCACATGTCTTACTTAGAGTAGGGCGGGCAGGTTACTGTCAAGCCTACGAATTGTCAAGAAAAGGTATTCTCAGCATGAATGCCGGATGGCCGGTAAACTTAAGTCATGGTCAATTATGATGTTTTAGTCGCAGGTGCAGGCACCGTTGGATGCGCAACCGCAGTTACCTTGTCAAGGCTGGGTCTTCGCGTAGCTATAATTGGGCCGAAAAGCCCTATCGATGATGCAATGTCTGAGCCGCTTGCGGGGATGCCATATGACAACCGGGTGTTTGCGATACGACCATCAACTAAACAATTTTTGATGGAATCGTATTTTTGGGACGATCTTGCCTCGGAAAGAGCCCAGTCCGTCAGGCGTATACAAGTTGACGGGGCCTCTCGTCCAAGCCTTACCCTGGACGCCCATGATGCGGGCGTTCTTCAGTTGGCGTGCATTGTGGAGAACGATAACCTCAAACGGGCCATCGGAAGGCATGTTCGTTCTGAGCAATCAGTAGAGTTCCTTGGTGGCGAGATTCTCTCTATTGAGCAGAAGCTACACTTTGTCAGAGTGGTTACGTCTTCCGGCGAAATGACCTGTAAGTTGTTAGTGGCAGCCGACGGTAGCGATTCGGTGGTCCGACAATTCTCCGGATTGAGCGTGGCAACGAGAGATTATGGGTGTACGGGCTTGGTAGCAAATTTTACGACTGCACTTGCACATCAAAATACGGCTTACCAGTGGATGGGTCAAGATGGAGTGATTGCTTACTTACCGTTGCCGGGAAACTTGGTGTCGATGGTGTGGTCCGTAAGGAATGAGCTTGCGCAAGAGGTCAATGAGCACGTATTGTGCGATTTATTAGCGGAGCGTTATAACCCTCTAAAGATAACCAGCCTTAACAGCGCTATTGGACGTTTTCCTCTGCGCCGTACATTACCTCAAAGCGTGTCGTTGGGGAGAGTGGTGTTGGTTGGCGATGCCGCGCATCAGTTTTTACCTTTAGCAGGACAAGGGTTAAATGTAGGTTTGAGTGATACGGCGAAGTTGTGTTCGTTAATTAAAGCTTACGGGATGATCGATCCTGGGAGTCTGTCGGTGATCAATCGGTATCGACGAGCGAGAAAAGAAGAGATTGAGAGCTTGACGTGGTTCACAGAGACCATACACGACATGGCCAGCGATGAGTCTCAGTTGTGTCGCTCGTTTCAAGACATCGGATTTGCTGCGGTTCGAGGGTCAAATATTTTCAGGCGGTTTTTTATTGATAAGGCTATGGGTTAATTTAAATTGAGTGAGGGTTAAGAAAATGTATAAGTGTTTGGTATTGTTGTTGATTGGTGTGATGGGTAGCGCTAATGCGAATGAGTCGGCTTTGGAGGATCAAATCCGTGACCGCTTCCCAACAGCATCCATTGATTCAATTGTAGAGACAGAAATTATGGGACTCTATGAGATCATTGTCAGTGGTTCTATATATTACGTTGATGAGAACTTTACATATTTGTTTGATGGTAGTTTGATTGAACTGAGTTCGATGCGTAACGTGACGTCCGAGAGAACCTCCGAAATTGAGGCGGCAGAATTGCAAAAAGTTGCCATCCCTTTTCATGAATTACCACTTGAGATGGCTATCAAACGTGTTTATGGATCAGGAGAGAGAGAGTTCGCTTATTTTGCAGACCCCAACTGTGGATACTGTCGTAAGTTTGATAAAGAAACATTGGGAAACCTGTCGGATGCGACGCTGTATCTTTTTCTTTATCCTGTGATCACTGAGCAGTCGATCCCGATTTCTAAATCAATTTGGTGCTCTGCTAATGCTTCTTTAGCTTGGGATGCGTTCATATTTGATGGCGTTGCTCCTGAGGCTCAAGGTGACTGTGATAATCCTATCGATCAGATAGTGACGTTTGGCAAAAGGATGTCGGTAAGAGCGACGCCAACACTCTTTTTCAGTGACGGTTCACGAGCAAGTGGTGCGCTGAGTTTAGAACAGTTAGAGGCTCGTCTGACGCTGACTAAATAAATATTCTGAGAGGGTTTTTTGGTGGTGCTTATTTCTGGTTGTTAAAGGCAAGGAAAGTCTTGGGTATAAGTACCCACATCAAACCCGCCTGTTTCATTTTCCCTGCATTGATGGCGGCCGATTCCCCGAAGCCCCAAAAGTAGTCTGCGCGAACGGCACCTTTGATAGCGCTACCCTTGTCCTGAGCGAACATTAATTGATTCAACGGATCTGCTGAATTTGGCCAGGACGTAGACAAATATACGGGAAAGCCTGATGGAATATACGTGTCATCGACCGCGATACTGCGGTTAGGGGTCAGCGGAACGCCTAGCGATCCTATGGGTCCGGCAAGGTTTGCTGGTAGCGTTCTAAAAAAAACATACGACGGATTTTCCCTGAGGAGGGCGTCTATCTTGTCTGGATTGCGCTCCCCCCAGCGTTTGATGCCTTGCATGGAGGCTTGACTCAGTCTGAGCTCACCTTTGGAGACCAATGATTTGCCGATAGATCGATAGGGGTGGCCGTTAGACTTCGCAAATCCGAGACGAATGGTGCTGCCGTCTTTCAATTGAACGCGACCAGAGCCTTGGATTTGCAAGAAAAATAATTCGACTTTGTCTTTGACCCATAGGATTTCTTTACCCTTGAGGCTTGCTAAGCCTTGGTCAATTTCTTCGCGCGTATAGTAAGGTATTAAGTCTGCTCCAGATCTCCGACCAACACCTCTGAATTCTTTAAATAAAGGGTATTGCTTGACGTCAACCGAAACTAAATCTTCGGGTACGCCGTAAGCCGGATAAGGGTATTCATGTGAGCGCTTTAAGCTCCCCCTCAGAAGTGGCTCGTAGTATCCCGTTACGATTCCCGATGGGGAATGATCCTGATTATTGACTTTGAATGGTACAAAATGAGTCTTATAGAATTGTCTTTGATTTGCTTCGGGGGTATGTGCTAAAGATTGAGCTTGCTGGCACAGAAGCGCCCATTCGCTATATTTGTCAAGCACGGTGCAAGATTGTAAGAGCGCCGATGTGCCGTCTGAGATTTGATCAGTGCTCCAATCTGGCAAATCTTCCCAGCTGGCAAAGGTCAAGTGATCTCTAGATTGGAGTTCAAATAAGTTAAATAAACTTGGTTTGATCGTGGCTAGTGTAGTGCGCGAGCCTGAGGTCATTGACTCTTCAGTGATCGGCGCGGATACCTGCTCAGGAGGAGCGGGATCTTTTTTAAGTGGCGAAGAGGAGCAGGCGCTTAGGATGGCGATTAGGCACGCTTGAATCCAAATATTTACGTTCATGGCTGGTGTAGAATTCACGTGTTTTAATCAATCGGTATTTAAGCCATGCTTTGGGCTATTTTTGAGATCTTATTGGGCCTCGGTTTATTCATTTTCATCATTTGGTGGACCGTACCTAAAGATAAAAATAAGTAGGCAATGCGCAGTTTTCCATTGGGTTTAGTGTAATACCCTCGGAACGCTGAGCGTGAACTGTGAAATTTTTGCATCAAATTCAACGCCGTCAGAAGCCCGCATCTTATAGGAGCCCTCCATGAGCCCAACTGGTGTGTCAATCGAGGCGGCACTCGTGTATTCGAAGTATTCTCCAGGACCCAAGTTTGGGAATTCCCCGACTACCCCTTCGCCCCGAACTTCTTCTACTTTTTCGTGGGCATCGGTGATGACCCAGTGGCGACTCAGCAACTGAGCTCGGACGGTCCCCGTATTTTGAATGCGGATGCGATAGGCAAAAAAGTATCGCGATTGTTCGGTGTTAGATTGCTCGGGAATAAAAAAGGATTCCGTAGTGACGGTAATTTCATATTTTGTTTTTTCAGACATAGTTCTTATTGTATCGGTAAATAGATCAAATTTAGTAATGGTTTGGTTCTCTTGGGGTCAGTATTTGTTGGGTGGTTCGGTGTTTCCGTTTAGAATAAACATAAAGGAACCCGCTAAATGATGAAAGATATCCGCATAGCACCGAGTATTTTGTCTGCCGACTTTTCACGACTCGGGGAAGAAGTGCGTTCGGTCGAGGCTGCAGGCGCTGACCTCATTCATTTTGATGTGATGGATAATCACTACGTGCCTAATCTGACCTTTGGTCCTATCGTGTGTGCATCGATTAGGCCGCACACAAAATTGCCTATTGATGTGCATTTAATGGTGGAGCCAGTAGATGCCTTGGCTATGGAGTTCGCTAAAGCGGGTGCTGATCTGATCAGCTTCCATCCGGAGGCAACACAACACGTGGATAGGACGATCAATCTGATCAAGGATTCTGGATGTAAGGTCGGCATGGCATTTAATCCTGCGAGTCCACTTCATGTGTTGGATTGGACGCTCGATAAGATCGATTTAATTCTGATCATGTCGGTAAACCCTGGATTTGGCGGTCAAAGTTTTCTTGAGCACTCACTAGATAAAATTGCTGAGGTCCGTGATTTGATCGATCTGTCTGGCTGCGATGTTTGGCTAGAGGTCGACGGAGGAATCAAAGTCGATAACATTGCGTCAGTCGCCGAGGCGGGAGCGGACACGTTTGTGGCAGGTTCTGCTATTTTTGGTGGGACTGACTATAAAAACATCATCAGTCAGATGAAAAATCGGATTTCTTAATCGTGCAGATAATGAACATTTTTAACGCCACACCGAAGCTCCTTTCGTGACAGCTCAATCGGTAGTCCCTCCAGTTTTCTTTGAGGTCAGTGTTGTAGCTTTTGACTTAGACGGCACCTTAGTCGATACGCTACCTGACTTGCATGCAGCAACTAACTTGACACTGCATGACATGGGGTATGAGGCGGTTAGCAGTCGTACTGTCCGACAGTATATTGGTCAAGGGATTGAGTACCTCTTGAAAGAACTCTTCACTGAATTAAACATCAGCCATACGGCGATTAATTTTGATGAGATCGCTCAACAATTTAGGACTCATTATGCGCAACACGTGTGCGATCAATCGGCGCTGTTTCCCGGGATAGCAAATGCGCTAGAAGGTCTTAAGAGCTCAGGCATCGGCCTAGCTTGCCTTACCAATAAAAGTGAGCTGTTTACTCAGCCGATCTTGAAAAAACTAGAGATCTGGGATTATTTCCAAGAAGTGGTTTGTGGCGATACGTTCGCCAAACGAAAGCCGGATCCTTTGCCCTTAATTGAGCTTGCGGCTCGTTTTGATGTGGGGCCCAGTCGTGTTTTGATGGTGGGTGACTCGAAGACGGATACAGCGTGTGCGCGTAATGCGGGTGCGCCAGTGGTGTGTGTCCCTTATGGGTATCGCTCAGGTATGGCGCTAACGGAGCTTGACTGCGACCTGATTCTCAATGACGCTAACGATCTGCTCAGGCTTGTCAGGAAAGCGTGAATATAAACAGCGTTTATAATAGATCAAAATGCACATCATAAAGGCACACGTTAAGTTGGCGGTGCTGACACCCAGATTGTTGAGCTCAGTGTGAATAAAGAAGATTTTGAGAGTTTGGCGGACCAAGGTTTCAACCATGTGCCACTGGTGGTGGAGTCGTTTGCTGATCTCGATACGCCCCTATCGATTTATTTAAAGTTCGCTAATAAGCCGTTTTCCTACTTATTGGAGTCGGTGCAGGGAGGCGAACGCTTTGGTCGCTACTCGTTTATAGGACTGCCTTCCCGTATTCGTTACGAGGTGCGTGACCACACGTGCCGCGAAATTCACGATGATGTTGTTGTTGCAGAGATTGAAAGTGAGGACCCTATTGGTTGGGTTTCAGAGCTGCAAACAAGGACAAAAGCCTATTACCGAGACGATCTGCCCCGATTTCTGGGTGGCTTGGTCGGTTACTTTGGTTACGAGACAGTGCATTTGATAGAAGAGCGTGTTGGCGGACCCGGTCAGAAACTGGATCCGATCGATTGCCCAGATATTCTCCTTCTCCATTCGGACGAGGTGATTGCTTATGACAATCTAGCTGGGAAGCTCTACTTTGTTGTGTTCGCTAACCCGCAGGAGCCTGATTCTTACGAGCGTGGCCAAAAACGGCTGGCCGAGTTATTTAGCGCTTTGCGTGAACCAGTGCCCGAGACGGTCGAGGTGAAGCGTGATTTAGAGGTGCCTCACGAGGAAACTCCTGAAGAAGTATTCACTGAGAGTGTCTTGCGTGCGAAACAGTATATTCATGAAGGGGACATCATGCAGGTTGTATTGTCTCAACGCATGTCGGTGCCTTTTCAGTCGCCACCATTGTCGCTCTATCGTGCCTTACGTGCGTTGAACCCATCGCCGTACATGTTCTATTTCAATCTCAAGGATTTTCACATTGTAGGCGCTTCGCCGGAAATTTTGGTGCGTTTAGAAAAAGGCATGGTGACACTAAGGCCGATCGCTGGGACGCGACCTCGCGGGGCTACGAGAGAGGAAGATTTAGCGCATGAGCGGGATCTTTTAGCTGACCCCAAAGAAATTGCTGAGCATGTGATGCTCATGGACCTTGGTCGAAATGATTTGGGTCGGGTGGCTGAGTTTGGATCAGTTAATGTCACAGACCAAATGATCATTGAACGCTACTCGCACGTCATGCACATTGTCTCTAACGTGGAGGGTTCCCTTTTGGAAGGGCTGTCTGCGATTGACGTGTTACGCGCGAGTTTCCCAGCAGGAACCGTGTCTGGTGCGCCTAAGGTGCGGGCAATGGAAATTATTGATGAGTTAGAGCCAAGTAAGCGGGGAGTCTATGCTGGAGCTGTCGGTTATTTGGGCTTTAACGGTGATATGGACTTGGCGATTGCTATTCGAACGGCCGTCATTAAAGACAATACGTTGTATGTACAAGCGGGTGCTGGAATTGTGGCGGACTCTCAGCCAGAAAATGAGTGGATTGAGACCAAAAATAAAGCTAAAGCAATTCTTAAAGCGGCAGAAATCGCCGAAGCAGGGTTGAATCGTTAGTACCATGCCTGATTTTTGTGTTGAGCTCGTTTAGTTAGAATGTTCCATTGAGACAATGAGATAAAGCCCATGTTGTTGATGCTCGATAATTATGATTCGTTCACATTCAATCTCGTCCAGTATTTTGGGGAGTTGGGTGTTGAGGTGAAGGTGCTGCGTAATGATCAGACCAATGTTGCCGAAATTGAGTCACTGGCTCCAGAGTGGATCGTGATATCCCCTGGCCCATGCTCACCCAAACAGGCAGGGATATCTGTGGATGTCATTCAAGCGTTTGCCGGCAAGGTGCCACTTTTTGGTGTGTGTCTGGGACACCAATGCATTGGGCATGCTTTTGGTGGTGTGGTGACGTACGCGAAGCGTCTCATGCACGGTAAGACGTCACCTATTTTGCATGAATCACAAGGCATTTTTCGCGCGTTGCCAACGCCTTTCACTGCAACTCGGTATCATTCATTGGCTGTTCAAAGAGAGACGTTGCCTGACTGTCTTGAGGTTACTGCTGAGACTGAGGACGGCGAGATCATGGGATTGCGACATCGCTCAATGCCCATCGAGGGAGTGCAATTTCATCCTGAATCCATTTTGAGTGAACATGGGCACCGGTTATTGAAAAATTTTCTGGATCAAGCCAGCTCATGATCATTAAAGACGCTATTGAATGTTTTTATCGGCGGGTCGATTTGTCTCACGATGACATGACCACACTCATGCGCGCGATCATGTCCGGTGAGGTCCCGCCCGCATCAATGGCAGCCTTCTTGGTGGGCATTCAGGTGAAGGGCCCTACCGTTGAGGAAGTGGCTGCAGCTGCTGCCGTGATGAGGGAGTTTTCGACTACTGTGCTCGTGGAGCGTCCAGAGCGGTTGATTGACACCTGCGGCACAGGCGGGGATGGCACCAAAACATTTAATATCTCGACGGCATCTGCCTTTGTTGTTGCTGCCGCTGGTGGGGCTGTTGCGAAACACGGTGGGCGATCAGTGTCGAGCTCTTCGGGTAGTGCCGATGTGCTCGAAGCGCTAGGGGCACGTCTTGATTTGCCTTCTGAGTCTGTCACTTCGTGTATTGAAGAGGTGGGTATCGGTTTTATGTTTGCGCCAGCGCACCACGCCGCAATGAAATTCGCGGCACCGGTGAGGCGCGAGTTGGGTGTCAAGACACTGTTCAATGTGTTGGGTCCCTTGACCAACCCCGCCGGAGCTAAGCGGCAGGTCATGGGTGTTTTTGATCGGCGTCTATTGGTGCAGCAAGCTCAAGTCCTGCAGCGCTTAGGCAGCACGCGCGCGATGATTGTTCACGGTGAGAACGGATTAGATGAAGTGTCTCCAAGCGGCTTGACGTATGTGGCTGAACTTCGAGACGGTACGGTGCGCGAGTACCAGGTGTCGCTGGAGGCATTGGGCGTCACGCCTATAGAATTAGATGATATTAAAGTGCCGGACCTCGAGGCGGCGGTGCGCGTTTTTAGGGGTGCTTTGTCTGGTGGTCATTCCTCAGGTAAGACTGCCGTTGTGCTTAACGCTGGAGCCTCGTTTTATACGTTAGATATGGTTACGACCCTCGGTGAGGGGGTAGATCTTGCGGTCACAACGATTGAGTCCGGGGGCGCAGAAGCCAAACTGAATGAATTTATTGCATTCACTCATCGTGATTAGTGGGTCGCGATTTTGTATAAGGAGTTCTGATCATGGGTTCTGACACATCCAACATTCTCGATAAAATTCTTGAGACCAAGCGCGAAGAAATTCGATTGACTTCGGGGTATCGTTCGCTTGCGGAGTTAGAGCGTGAGTCCGAGTTCGCGCCGCCAGTGCGTGATTTTGAGTTAGCGATTAGGACCAAGATGGCTGCCGGTGGCTCTGCGGTCATTGCGGAAGTTAAGAAGGCAAGCCCAAGTAAGGGGGTCATTAGAGAACATTTCGATCCCATCGAGATTGCCCAGTCATACGAGCAACACGGCGCTGCGTGCTTGTCGGTCTTAACTGATCGAGATTATTTTATGGGCGCGGCTGAGTATTTAGTGGCTGCGCGCTCTGCTACACGACTACCCGTGCTGCGTAAGGATTTCATTATCGACCCATATCAAATATTTGAGGCGCGTTGCATGGGTGCCGACTGCATTTTGCTGATCGTGGCTGCCTTGAGTCATTCCCAGTTGGAGGAGTTGGAGCGCGTGGCGGTTCAGTTGGGAATGTCGGTGTTGGTTGAGGCGCACTCGAAAGAGGAGTTTGAGCGGGCGATTTGTTTACAAACATCGCTCATCGGGGTCAACAACCGTGACCTCAGAACCTTTGAGACGTCCTTGCAAACCACGTTAGATCTGGTCAGCCAGTTACCAGAGAATCGAATCTTGATCACGGAAAGCGGGATTCATGCGCAGGAGGACGTAGTTTTGATGCATGAGCATGGCGTATTTGCGTTCTTGGTGGGTGAAGCTTTTATGCGACAGGACGACCCAGGTGTAGCTCTAAAGTCGCTATTTCGTTGAGTGGCTTACACCGTTTGAGTCGCGGGCTGCGCCAACCTCAGCTGGCGTAATAAATAATTTACTGATATAAATCATAGCTTTGCGGAAACCTAGGCGCTCTTGCGTCCCCTAAGCCGTGATAATTGTTGTATTTTCGCAACATTTGCTCATGTTTTAAGACCATGTAACTAGTAGTGGGGGGTGTAGTTAGGCATTATGATCTTAACTGATCTCAAGTGAACCGAACTTGAGGCAATCGGGAACAACAACCGATCTTAAAACCATCGGGACCAAGCTAATCAAGCGTAGTCAGAGTCTGTCTCTTATACACATCTGACGCTGCCGACGATATGCAGTGTG
>CAJXOL010000005.1 GCA_913057675.1 uncultured Pseudomonadota bacterium
AGATTTCTGCCTGTCTCGTGGGCTCGGAGATGTGTATAAGAGACAGGAATTACAAATACGCAGACTAAAGAAACGTAAGCTGTTACTGAGAGATCAGATCACTCAGCTTCAAAAAACACAGATCGCAGACATACTAGCGTAAAAAAACCACCTATATTATGGTGGTTTTTTTACGCTACTTGGTATGTTACTAGTCGAAATTATCAGTTACAGCACCTTTTGAAGCAGTAGATACTAAGTAAGCATACTTCGCAAGTAATCCACGCTTAAATCTTGGCTCAGGCTGCTTCCAACTAGCACGACGTTTTGCCAATTCGGCATCAGACACATTCACCTCAATCACTAGTTTTCGCGCATCGATCGTTATCTCATCACCTTCTTCGACTAGAGCAATGGTTCCCCCTACAAATGCCTCAGGCGCAACATGCCCCACTACCATTCCCCAAGTAGCTCCCGAGAACCGCCCATCCGTCAAAAGCCCAACGGACTCTCCCAGTCCCGCACCAATCAACGCAGAAGTTGGCGCAAGCATCTCTTGCATCCCTGGCCCGCCTTTTGGCCCTTCGTAGCGAATGACAACCACATCACCCGCTTTAATCTTGCCATCCATGATGGCCTCCATAGTCTGCTTCTCGGAATCAAAGACTCGAGCAGGCCCAGTAATCACAGGGTTCTTAAGACCTGTGATTTTAGCAACACAACCCTCTGTGGCTAAATTACCCTTAAGAACAGCCAAATGGCCCTGCTTATAAAGCGGCTTATCAAATGGTCGTATCACATCCTGGTCAGGCGATGGCTCGCTTGGAATGCTCTCCAACTCCTCTGCAATGGTTCGGCCCGTGATCGTCATGCAATCTCCGTGCAGCAACCCATTGACCAGAAGCATTTTCAGCACCTGAGGCACGCCACCCGCCTTATGGAGATCAACACCAACATACTTTCCTGATGGTTTGAGATCACAAAAAACAGGAGTTTTCTGACGAATCCGCTCGAAATCATCAATTGTCCAATCAACATCAGCCGCTGACGCAATCGCTAAATAATGGAGCACAGCGTTTGTCGAACCACCGGTGGCCATAATCAAGGACACAACGTTCTCAATCGACTTTTTCGTAATGATGTCCCTCGGGCGGATATTATTTTTGATCGCCTTAGCCAATACTCGACCAGACTCTCCAGCTGAATCAGCTTTTTCAGGATCAACTGCAGCCATAACCGAAGAGCCCATCAAGCTCATTCCCAGAGCCTCGAAAGAAGATGACATGGTGTTCGCGGTAAACATACCGCCACATGCGCCAAATGTTGGGCATGCATTTTTTTCTATGCCAACAAAATCCTCTTCAGAGAGTTTTCCTGCGCTGTATGCACCCACAGCCTCATAAGCACTCGCGATAGTTAAGTCTTCACCTTTCCAATTGCCAGGCTTGATGGTCCCTCCATACACATAAATGGCAGGGACATTCATTCTTGCCATGGCCATCATGCCGGCAGGCATGTTTTTATCGCAAGCGCCCACGACCAAAACGCCATCCATCAGTTGCCCATTGACTGAAGTCTCTATGGCATCTGCGATAACTTCCCGAGATACTAACGAATACTTCATTCCGTCGGTACCCATACCAATACCGTCTGTAACGGTCGGCACCCCGAATACTTGCGGCATGCCACCCGCCTCACGAATCGCATCCATGGCGCGGTCGACCAGAGGCTGAATACCCGCATTACACGGGTTCATATTTGAGTGTCCATTCGCAACTCCAATAATCGGCTTTTGAAAATCGTCGTCTCCAAAATCCACCGCTCTCAACATTGCGCGATTGGGGGCTCGAACATCGCCACCAGTGATCAATTTACTACGCCAATTATCTGCCATTTTTATGCTCCCCCGCATATTTATAATTAATAACCATTTAAGATAAAGACCTCAGTGTAATGCACTTAAAACACCTAAAGACTTTCATCGACAACGTGTTTAGCACCCGAAGGATACTCTCATTATTTTTAAAATCTTTCGAAATTAAAAATACCAAATAAATTATCCACCCCTCTCAAAGAATGGTCTAATATATTATTAATGCACTTTTAATATATAATATATATTAATGGAACTTAGACATCTTAGGTATTTTGTTACTGTAGCCAGCGAACTACATTTTGGCCGCGCGGCAACTAAATTGAATATCTCGCAGCCTCCGCTGTCGATGCAAATTCGCGACCTTGAGCGGGAGGTTGGCGTAGAGCTTCTCTATCGAACCAAAAGGAGCGTTTCTCTCACTCAAGCAGGAAGCGCCTTTCTTGACGAAGCCAAAGATATAATCTCTCGTGTCAATCGCGCTAAAACCTCAGCACAGCAAGCGGGCCGAGGGGAAAGCGGTAACCTCACAATAGGATTCATAAGTGTTGCTGACTATAATTTACTGCCTCATGTCCTCCGTGAATTCCAAAAAAAATATCCATCGGTATCGCTAGGCCTAAGAGAAGCGACTACTGATACTCAACTTACAGACCTGACCAGCGGAGTGATAGATATTGGATTTCTTTTATCCCCCGTGAATATTGAGGGCATCGCATCATTCTTAATAGCTAAGGAGAGACTAATTGCAGTATTACCAGCTAATCATCCCCAAGCAAAATCGAAAAAAGCCATCTCGATTAAATCACTAGCATCATCCCCATTCATCATGACCCCCAGGCAGCACGCTCCAGGCCTGTATGACAGCATCATAAGATTTTGTGACAAATTCGACGTTCGACCTCGCGTCACCCAGGAGGCAATACAAATGCAAACAATTGTCAGCTTAGTCTCTGCGGAGATGGGAGTTTCCTTAATACCGGAATCAATACAGAACCTTCGGCGAACGGGAGTGGTCTATAAAGCCATCAAGGAAGTTACACCCACAATTGAGATTCACTTAGCTTGGAACGAATCAAATCAACTGCCAAGTCTTAATAAGTTTTTAGAAGTCACCAAAAATTCAATGAAAACATACGGAACAAAATAAAATATGCTCACCTACACGCTTTATAGTGAAAATGAGACTATATTATTTGGTAAAAAAATCGCCAAAAGTCTAAGGCCGGGTATATTTCTTGCTCTTAAGGGGACTTTAGGAGCTGGAAAGACCTGTCTTTGTCGAGGAATACTAAGTGAATTAGGACATGTAGGCCACGTAAAAAGTCCGACGTACCCGCTCGTAGAAATTTACAGCTTAGCGTCGGCAACGATCTATCATTTTGATTTTTACAGGATCAAAAACCCAATGGAGGTCATTGAAGCGGGTTTTAGAGAGGCATTTCTCGATACAAACATATGCCTTGTAGAATGGCCGCAAAACGCCAAGGGCGTTTTGCGTGACCCTGATATTACGATATCGATTACCCTCAACCCGGACTCCAGAGATATTTCTATAACTTCAACGAGTGAGCTAGGGAAACAGTGCATAGAGGACCTGCTGTGATGCGTCATAAATTAATACAACTGCTAACATCAGCCTTGTTATTCAACGCCGTGATTAGCTCAACACTCTCAGCCGAAGAATCAGTGAATTACGTTGAGTCCACGAAGTATCAAGTTACAAAAAATCAAGCCTTAATTGAGATTAAATTCTCTAAAAAAATAAATTACAAGCATGATCAACTTAAAAGTCCTTATCGCATCTATTTCGACATAGAGGTCAAAAACATTGACCCCAACTTAATAGCACTCATTGAGAGCATCAACAAGCAACCAGGTCTTGTAACAAAAGCTGTAATTGCTAAAAATAAACCTGATATTGCACGCATCGTATTCGAATTCACACAAGGTACGAATACCCGTATTAGCAGCACCAGAAAAGGCATTCAATTAGTCGCGTCACAAAGTGAAATACCCGACCTTATAGATAATTTCTATAAAGCAGAAACCACGCAAACTAAAAATAAAATATGGGAAAAGAAGCAGTATTTAATCGCTATTGACGCAGGCCACGGCGGGAAAGATCCCGGCGCGGTCGGTCGTAGAGGAACAACAGAAAAATCTGTCAATCTCTCCATCGCCAAAAGATTAAAAAAACTTATTGATAAAGAAAAAAATATGAAAGCAATTTTGACTCGAGATAGAGACGTCTACGTCAAACTCTCTGATCGAATCAAAAAAATAAGAAAGCATCAACCAACTATTTTCATCTCCATCCATGCTGATGGTGCAGAAAACAGAAAGGCCAGCGGATCGTCAGTGTTTATACTTCCTCGTAAAGACGAGGTCGCAAGCTCACGTTACGCCAAGCTCGTCGCGGAAAAAGAAAATGAAATGGATCTATTGTTCGACCCAGACATCAACAACCGAGACCAAAACACGCAATTGACAATATTAGACATGACTCAAAATATGTCACGCTACCTTAGTGAGCAACTCGGTACGAGCGTACTTAAACGTATCGGAAAAGTGAATAACCTACATAAAAAGAAGGTTGAAAAAGCTAATTTTGCTGTACTGAAATCGATCGATGTATGTTCAATCCTAGTCGAAACTGCATTTTTAAGTAACAGTCAGGAAGAGAAACAACTTAAAACGGCTGCGTATCAAGACCGGCTAGCCCTTGCCATCCTGCAGGGCATTAAAGACTTCCTAAAGAACACACCCCCAGCACAATTGGGTGTCACCATATCGGAAAACTAAAAACTCAAAAAAAAAATGATGATTACTGGGATACTTCTTGCAGCAGGCTTTAGCCGAAGATTTGGCTCTCAAAAATTAATTGCAACGCTTCCGTCGGGGTTACCCATAGCCGTAGCCTCTTGGAGAGCGCTTAAAGAGGCTCACGATAACTCCATTGCAGTCATTCGGCATGATGATTCGATATTAAAAGCCATATTTGAGCGCGAGAAGATCCCATTCGTAATTTGCCAGGATGCACGTCTGGGTCTAGCTCGAAGTCTACTAACCGGCATTCAAAATAGTCTTGATTCAGATGGTTGGGTCATCGCACTAGGGGACATGCCCTCGATAGATCCTGAGACAATAAAAAAAATTACTACAGCAACTTCAGACCCAGAAATCCGAAAATTAGTGTTTCGCCCGACATTTCATAAAAAACCAGGAAACCCAGTAGGATTGCGCTCTAAGCTAAGAGACGAATTAATGTCACTTCAAGGAGATGAAGGCGCGCGTGAAATAATCAAACGCCATATTAGCAACACTCATTTCATTCCTGTTCAAGACGAGGGGATTGTTACAGATATCGATACTCAAGAAGACTTAAAAGCATTCAGCACCAAAAAAACTTAACGATACTTACCATCCCAAGCGCCCGGGATCAGGGAGGCATTTCGGCCATCCTCACTCACTTTAGGTCTATTCAGTGAAAAAATGTTTTCTGAAGTAATGTGACAGTAGTCCATGTACCCCATTCGAGCGATCAATCCCGCCTTTGAAGCATCAAATAACCCCCCAGATAAATAGTCGTCATTGATGTATACCCCAACCACAAACCCTAGGATTAGAGTATATTTCGACAGTCCATCGTCACCCGGCCCGCTTGGAAGCGGGAGTACTTTCCAAAGCTTACACTCAAGAGCTGCTGGGCTATCAGCCACCCGTGGTGGCGCTACCAAACGGGACGCCGCACGTGTAAGTGTCGATAAATCAAACTCACTGACATTTTTGTCGACGGCGGCTGAACTCATATTCATCGCATCGCGCAAGCGATGTGTCGCAAGCGAGCACACAAACTCTCCGGTTTCTTCGACGTTAGCTAACGTATCTTTACGTTGATTAGACGAAATCATTATCATCGGAGGCAAGTCACTTACCGCATTAAAAAAACTGTAAGGTGCGAGATTAACTTGTTTATTTTTAGATAGAGTCGATACCCAGCCAATAGGCCGAGGAGCCACTAGGGCCTTAAACGGATCATGCTCGAGGCCGTGATTATTTACGTTAGTTTCGTAAAACATATGCGATTTGCCTCGGGCCGATAAACGTCTAATCTAGTGCCTTGACGATATCCTCCACCACCTTTTTTGCGTCGCCAAACACCATCATGGTCTTGTCCATGTAAAACAATTCATTATCCAAGCCTGCGTACCCAGCTGCCATTGATCTCTTATTCACAATGACATTACGGGCTTTGTGCGCTTCTAAAATTGGCATTCCATAAATAGCACTACCTGGTGTTCGAGCTGCAGGATTTACTACATCATTAGCGCCCAAAACGAAAACCACATCAGTTTGACCAAAATCACTGTTGATATCATCCATTTCAAACACTTGTTCATAATCCACTTCCGCCTCAGCGAGCAACACATTCATATGCCCCGGCATTCGACCCGCTACCGGATGAATCGCGTAACGAACTTGAATTCCCTTCGCAATCAACTTTTCGGCCATCTCTTTTACTGTATGCTGCGCGCGAGCTACCGCGAGCCCATACCCAGGAACAATTACAACAGAGTCTGAATTTCCCAATAAAAACGCAACATCATCCGCGCTACCAGACTTAACAGGCCGCGCCTCTGCCGCTCCGGCTTGCACTCCCTCTTCGGCACCAAAGCCACCGAGAATCACACTAAAAAATGAACGATTCATGGCCTTACACATGATGTAAGAAAGAATCGCACCAGAGGACCCAACTAAAGATCCAGCAATTATCAACATTGAATTATTTAATGAAAAGCCGATCCCCGCGGCAGCCCACCCAGAATAACTATTCAGCATTGAGACGACTACCGGCATATCAGCCCCACCGATGGGGATAATAATAAGCACCCCAAGCACAAACGCAATTGCCATCATGATAATAAAAGGTAACCAAGCCTGCGTGAAGAAGAACCATACTCCGCATGCCACCATCAAAAGTGCGAGTGCTAGGTTGATTAGATGCTGCCCTTTAAAGACAATGGGCGCACCTTGGAAAATTCGCAACTTGTAGCTACCGGATAGTTTTCCAAACGCAATGACCGAACCAGAGAAGGTAATCGCACCGACAAATGTACCGACAAAAAGCTCAAATCGATTGCCAACTGGAATGAGCCCATTGACTAGTTGAATACCGAGCGCCGTAGGTTCCGCCACTGCTGCGACCGCAATGAACACTGCAGACATCCCGATCATAGAGTGCATGAACGCAACCAATTCGGGCATCTTAGTCATTTCGACACGTTTAGCCATAAACGCACCTAATCCACCGCCAACAACCATACCTCCAAAGACATTGACCAGACCAGATCCAGATGTACCAGACAGCTTCACAATAAGCGCAATCGTGGTTACAACCGCTATAGCCATCCCAACCATGCCGAATGCGTTACCCAAACGGGATGTGTTTGGATGGGATAAACCTTTAAGCGCCTGAATAAAACAAACTGAAGCAAGTAAATAAAAAAGCACGACGATATTCATACTCATTATGTCGCTCCTTCATGAGATTTCTTTGGTTTCTTTTTGAACATTTCCAGCATACGTTTCGTGACTAAAAATCCGCCAACAACGTTAACAGACGCCAAAGCAACTGCAGCGACACCCATTACCTGCCCCAGTAATGTTTCGGTCATCGCTGCTGCCAACATAGCACCAACGATCACGATTGCTGATATTGCATTAGTAACAGACATCAAAGGAGTATGGAGCGCTGGGGTAACATTCCATACAACGTGATATCCAACATATATAGCGAGTACAAAAATAATAAGATTGATAATGGTCGAATCAATTAATTCCATCTGGTGACTCCCTATCAAAAAACACTTTAACTAGAATGCGACGACACCAAAGTGCCAGATACAACTTCATCTTCCAAATTCAATTCGAAAGAACCGTTGTCTTTATTGACAATTAGCTCCATAAAATTCAATAAATTTCTCGAGTATAAGGAACTGGCATCTGACGCCACGCTAGATGGGATATTAACTGACCCGATTAGAATCACCCCATGCTGCAGAGTTGTTTCATTCGCTTGCGTCAGTGGGCAGTTACCCCCTTGCTCTGCAGCCATATCTACGATTACAGAACCGGGCTTCATGGACTTGACCATCTCCTCAGTAACGAGAATCGGGGCTGGCCTACCGGGTATAAGAGCGGTGGTGATAACAATATCCGCCTGTTCTAGTCTGGCAGCGATCAATTCTGCTTGGCGCTTTTTGTACTCATCACTCATCTCCTTCGCGTACCCACCTTCCCCTTTAGCAAGTTCCTGCTCGTCTTCAGTTAACGGCACCTCAATGAACTTTGCACCCAGCGATTCGACTTGTTCTTTTGTTTCCGGCCTGACGTCAGTCGCCTCAACAACCGCACCCAAACGTTTTGCGGTAGCAATAGCCTGCAAACCAGCAACGCCGACGCCCATAACCACCACTCGAGCTGCCTTAACGGTTCCGGCTGCCGTCATTAACATAGGCATAAGTTTTTGATACGCGTTCGCCGCTATCAAAACGGCTTTATATCCAGCCAAGTTGGCCTGCGACGACAGTACGTCCATTGATTGAGCTCGTGAAATTCGCGGCAATCGCTCCATCGCAAAACCTATGACTCCAGCTTTGTTGAGCCGCTGAATCTCAGATTCGTTGTGCGGTTGCAAAAGTCCGATCAAAACTTGACCTTTTTTTAACATTCCGGTCTCGGTCTCGCTAGGCCTTTGCACCTTCAGCACAAGCTCTGCACGCTCATAGATCTCCGCCCCACTCGCAACCAACGTTGCGCCAGCCGTTTCATAGTCAATATCAGGAAATGATGAGTTTCTTCCCGCTCCCTCCTGAACTAAGACTTGATGGAGCCCTTTAGATACAAATTTTTTTACCGTCTCCGGCGTTGCGGCGACACGATTCTCGCCATCTAGAATCTCAGCTGGAATTCCAATTAACATCAACAAACATCCTTCCTATTGTCATTGAGACGAAATTACTTAAAACTAAGCCAGAATGGAATAAGCGCATGAGACGCTTATGAGACGATAAGATTATAATTCATCCCATCAACATGGACCAAATTCTACATGAAGAAAAAATTAGCCGTTCAAAATCCATACTATTAATTGCCATGTCCAATATCAAAGCATTACCTGACACTTTAATCAGCCAAATTGCCGCTGGTGAAGTCGTAGAGCGCCCAGCCTCCGCACTAAAAGAACTAATTGAAAATAGTATTGATTCAGGTGCTGAAGAAATTAATATCTCAATTGCCGATGGTGGAATACGAGAAATTAAAGTGTCGGATAACGGCCCCGGCATTCCACTCAACCAAATCAAGCTAGCTCTATCTCGACACGCCACGAGCAAAATTAGCGAGCTAGCAGATTTAGAATCCATTCAAAGTCTCGGTTTCCGAGGAGAAGCATTAGCTTCTATAGCCTCAGTATCTCAATTCAACCTCTCGAGTAAGCATCAAAGTGAGGATCACGCTTGGGAAATTAGCGTTGACGGGGGGCGGATATCAGATCCTAAACCGTCAGCACTAGCTAACGGAAGTGTAGTAACGGTATCAAACCTTTACTTCAACACCCCAGCAAGGAAAAAATTTCTGCGCTCACCAAACACTGAGTACGGGCACTGTGATGAAGTATATAAGCAAGCAGTGCTAGCAAACCCGAATATCCGGTTTTCTATCAGTCACAATGGTAAGCCTCGACGCAGAGCTCAGGCTGGAACCGTAGACATGAGAGTTCAAGAAACGCTAGGGGCCGCATTAACAAATGCCAGCATTTGGATCGATGAAGGAGCAGAACATTTATCCATCAAAGGGTTTATTCAGCAACCAGCCTATGAATCCAGAGCTAAAGATACACAATTTCTTTTTGTTAATGGGCGCTTCGTACGAGATCGAATTATTTCCCATGCAATAAGACAAGCTTTTAATGACGTTCTACACCACGGAAAATCGATCTCGTATATTCTATTTATTCGAATTGATCCGGGCTTAGTCGACGTGAACGTGCATCCAAGAAAAACAGAAGTGCGATTCCGAGAATCTCAAGCGATGCATCAATTTATTTTCCATGCCATCGAAAAAAACCTATCATCCGGTGAGCGGTTAGCGCTGAAGAACGTGCACTCATTTTTTGACGTTAGCGTAGCGCCACGAGGCTCTCAACAATCATTCTCACAAACCAATATGAGACTGGGCGACGGCTATGCCCAAGGACCTGCTGCGGGTCATAACAGATCAGAATCCACGCTTGGCTTCCAAGAAAATTTTGCGACACCGAAACAGGAAAATTCAACGGATATATCAAACTGGAACCCGTCCGACGAGAACCAAAACAATCAATATCCGCTGGGTTTCGCACTTGCACAACTAAACGGCATTTACATTCTTGCGCAAAATAAAGCTGGTCTAATCATTGTTGATATGCATGCTGCTCACGAACGAATCGTATACGAACATTTAAAAACAGCACTAGACTTAAAAGAAATACCTAAACAATCTCTTCTCATTCCTATCAGCATAAGTGTTGACCTCGCCCAAATGGCAGTCCTCCAGGAAAATGAGAGGCTTCTCAATACACTGGGCATCGAATTTTCAATATCTGGTCCAGAAAGTGTAGCCATAAGATCTATTCCCTCCTTTTTAGAGCAAGGAAAAGTTTCAGAGTTAATGCTAAACGTCATTAAGGACATCGTTGATTACGGGGGTTCCCGCGTCTTAGAGGAACATCGCAACGACATTTTATCGACGCTAGCCTGTCACTCTGCGGTGCGTGCCAACCGAAAGCTCACAAATGAGGAGATGAATAATTTACTCCGAGATATGGAGCAGACTGATCGATCAGATCAATGCAATCATGGTCGACCGACTTGGTTTCAAATTTCGATGTCAGAACTCGACCATCGCTTCATGCGCGGCCAATAGTAACTAGTACATTACGAAACCGGCCAAAAAATATATTTTGATGAAGAAGACAATCTTAGCCGAAGCAATTTGCCTGATAGGCCCCACAGCAACAGGCAAAACTCAGATCTGTCTTGAGCTAGCACAGCACTTACCTATCGAAGTAGTCAGCGTGGACTCAGCCCTCGTTTATCGTCATATGAATATTGGGACAGCAAAACCAAACATAGATGAATTATCACAATGCCCGCATCACTTAATAAACATTATTGACCCAAGTGAACACTATTCGGCCGCACAGTTTAGGACGGATGCCGAAAAATTAGCCAAAGACATCAAAATTCGTGGAGGAATTCCAGTTTTTTCTGGTGGCACCATGATGTACTACAAAGCTCTTAAGGAAGGCTTAAACCAACTACCTGTTCGGAATGAAAGCATTCGGAAGGAGATAGACCTAGAGGCTAAGCAGCACGGGTGGCCCTATATGCATGAAAAATTAAGGAAAATAGACCCGGAAACAGCCAAACGAATCAACCCAAACGATTCACAAAGAATTCAACGCGCCATAGAGGTCTTCAATATAACCGACGAACCAATGAGTAAATTACTATCGGCCAAGATTTCAAACCAGACAACTATTAAGACTATTGATATTGCCCTTGTGCCTGAATCTAGAGCGGAGTTGCATAAAAATATTGGGCTACGATTTAAGAACATGATTGCTATAGGACTCATCGAAGAAGTCGTTCAAATCAAGAAACGCTGGGACTTATCACTAGAGATGACCTCGATGCGCTGCGTTGGCTATCGACAAGTCTGGGAATATTTAGAAGGGAAGTATGACGAACAAACACTGATCGAAAAAGGGAGTGCTGCTACCCGTCAGTTGGCCAAAAGGCAGCTTACTTGGCTACGCAGCTTCCCAATAAAACATGTACTCGACCCATATTCAGAGAGTACGCGTCCTGAAATTCTAAGACTTGTTAAAACTCTTATCAGTTAAATCAGGAGTCACGCGAACGTTTTGCCGCAACCCAAGCCTCGAGGTCACCATCATGCAATTGGACAGTCAGGCGCTCATCGATTTCGATGAGTTTGGTACTGCGTAGGATCGCACCTTTCTTGTTCCGAACGATTGCGTAACCCCGTGACAAGACATGCTCAGGATCAAGATGCGACAGGCTACTATTCAATCCTAATAATCGACCATGAAATTGATTAAGAGTGGAGACCATTCCTCGATGAATGCGTTTTTGCCAATCCTGAAGCAACTCCAATGAGCGCAACCCATCAGGGCGCGATCGACCCAGATGAACCCCAGTCGTTGTCAACCGAAGTTCTTGGTGACGTAATGTGCGTTGCATAAGCCCGTTAATTCTTATTGCCAGGCGATTGAGCTTTGCCGCGTAGAGAGCATTCCGTTTCCCTGGATGAATAAGTCGACGGTTCAAATAATCGAGATGTTGCTGTCTATCGTCGATTTTTCCCCGGATTCTTTTAACCAGACCACCCAGCAATCCCTGTAAATCACGACTCACATCGTTAACGGAATAAACCACAGCAGTGGCGGCCGCAGTTGGCGTGGGAGCGCGATAGTCAGAAACAAAGTCAACCAAAGTTGTATCTGTTTCGTGTCCTACCCCTGAAGCAACAGGAATTGAACAAAGGGCAATTGCTCGTACTAATTCTTCAGAATTAAACTCCCACAAGTCCTCGAGACTACCACCACCTCGACAGATAATCAGAACATCAACCTCCAAGCGCTCGCCCGCCAATGACACAGCCTCTGCAAGTTTCTTGCCTGCGCCAACACCTTGTACTGGTGAAGGATAGATGATCACAGGCACACCGGGAGCCCTATCAGCTAACGTTTTACAAACATCACGAAGCGCAGCCGCATCTTTGGAGGTAACAACACCAATTTTTTTCGGGAATCGGGGCAATGGGTTTTTCTTACTTGCGTCAAACAGCCCCTCAGCATAGAGTTTTCGTTTCTGTTCCTCATAGCGTTCAAATAATCTACCTAGACCAGATTTACGAATCGATTGAGCAATCAATTGAAACTCCCCTCGCTTCTCAAACATTGAAGGAGTCGCCAGTAACTCAACCTCAATGCCATTCGCAATCTCAAAGGCTGCTGCAACCATACGAGATCGGAATAAAACGCAACGAACCTGACTCGAATCGTCCTTAAGGGAAAAATAACAATGTCCGGAGGCTGCTCGAACAAAATTGGAAATCTCTCCTCTCACCAGTATCTCAGGAAGATGTCTTTCAATCAGAGACTTAATGGTTCTCGTGACTTGAGATACGGACAATACTTCAGATTGACTAAATAACTCACTCATTTTCGGATCTGAATCATTTCATTTTTTAAGTTTGGGGAACACATAATCACGAGGCATTCTGAGTAAAAAACTATACTCAGTTTGTTAAGTTATTGACATCCAAAGAGTTTTTTTTTGTCAAGTAATCCACAACGTTCATCTTTCTATAAAAAATCATTAATAAACACGACCTTAACAACAAAAAAATACCTAAATATATGATTTTCATAGATATTAAATAATATTCACCCTATATATTCTGAAACTGACTGATTCAACATCGGGTTATAACCAATTAACAAGTAGAATTACCCACAAACTTATCCACAGACTGACTTTAAAAGCATTAAGCGGGTTAACTGCCAAG
Organism: uncultured Pseudomonadota bacterium; assembly: GCA_913057675.1. Lineage (GTDB taxonomy): Bacteria > Pseudomonadota > Gammaproteobacteria > Burkholderiales > Eutrophovitaceae > Eutrophovita. Next base: position 13,493 of record CAJXOL010000005.1, read on the forward strand.
TGATAACGCTAGCATAGTACTAAAATATGCAATGCTAAACTTGCTGATAACTCCTCTGGAGTTTAAAGTGTAACCATACGTAACAGTACTCAAGGGTTTATCGTGATAGACATAATCATAGCTGCTGGGTGGCCAATATGGCCTATTATTTTTTGTTCTATTGTGTCGTTGGCAATCATTGTCGAGCGTTTCTATTCACTCCGACAAGGGGCCGTAGTCCCGCAACACCTGTTAGGAAAAACAATCGCGCAGATCAAAACTGGCGGCGCAACCCAAGAGATGATGTCAACCACCGAGAGCTCCTCTCCTCTCGGACGAATATTTGTCGCGGGACTTAAGAATTTGGGGAATACGAAGGAAGCGATGAAAGAGGCAATTGAAGAAGCTGGACTTGAAGTGGCGCAAGAAATGGATCGCTACTTAACAACCCTCGGCACAATAGCCAATCTGGCCCCTCTACTTGGATTACTTGGAACAATCATCGGAATGATTGAGATTTTTGGAGCATCCACTCCAACAGGCATCACGGACCCAGCACGACTTGCACACGGAATATCCATTGCTCTCTACAACGCAGCATTTGGAATTATCGTCGCCGTCCCAAGTCTCGTTTTTTATCGACACTTCCGATCAACAGTTGATTCTCTTATCGTCCAAATGGAGCTACAAGCCGTAAAGCTTGTCGAGATGACTCACGGGAATAGAAACAACTAATCCGAAAGATGAATTTCCGACGCAACTCTTTTCGTGAAGAACCGGAAATCAATCTGGTGCCCTTTATTGACGTATTGATTGTAATCGTAATTTTCTTAGCTGTGACCACAACATATTCACAATATGCGGAGCTAAAGATAAACCTACCCGTTGCTGACGCAAACAATGTTGATCAGCCAATTGATAAACTCGATATTGCCATTTCTCAGTCTGGGGAATACTTTATTAATGGTCGAGAGGTTTCCATGGAAAGTCCCGTTCTTTTCGCAGAAACACTTCGACAAATTGCTGGACCAGATTCTGACCCAGTTATCATCATCAGCGCTGACTCAAATGCGAGCCATCAATCAGTAATTTACACAATGGAAGCGGCAAGACTTGCTGGTTATGGACGCATTACATTTACGACACAAAAAAACTAAGTAGGATCAAGTCATAGCTAGTGTCTATAACAGCCTATGTATTCCTAGGTAAAAATTGAATTGCGCTAAATTTGCGTGAATCCAAAAAAATTATTTAAAAGGATCAGTTTCAGTGCCACGCTCATGGAAGAGCTTCAACGCGCTATCGTTAATATTATTGCCGATGACCCTTATTTTCGGGTTAGCGAGCTATATCAGAAGACAATTGTTTCGTCGCGGACTACTTAAGTCCACGAAAATAGAGGTGCCAGTTATTGTGGTTGGCAACATCACGGTTGGTGGCACAGGGAAGACACCAACTGTTATTGCAATTGCAAACGCGCTTAAAGCATCCGGTTATATTCCAGGAGTCATCAGCAGAGGTTATAGAGGTGACGGCCAAAAATACGAGGTCACTACGAGAAGCGTTGCATCAAAAGTTGGGGATGAGGCTATTCTCATTTCAACTAAAACTCATTGCCCTTTATGGGTAGGGCCTAGTAGAACTGAGAACGCACAACACCTCCTCGCAAAGTACCCAAACGTGAATGTCATCATCAGTGACGACGGGCTGCAGCACTATGCCATTAAGAGAGATATCGAAATTATTGTAATCGACGGAAGTCGAAAATTTGGGAACGGTCTCCTTCTTCCTTCAGGCCCATTAAGGGAGTCAGTAAAAAGAATCCATGAATGTGACTTCGCTGTAATAAATGGTCCGGAAAAACTAAACCTACCGATTCCAACCAGTAATATGGAGCTGGTTGGTGAATTATTTCATAATCTTTCCAACGTCGATCGTACATGCCGGGCCAGCGACTTATGCGGTCTCGAGATCGCGGCGATTGCCGGCATTGGTAATCCGGAACGTTTTTTTCTACATCTTGAATCACTAGGTCTTAACTTAAAAACATATGTATTCCCCGATCACCACAAGTACTCAATCTCAGACATTACCGCGATCGAGCAAAATGTGATTCTAATGACCGAAAAAGATGCGGTAAAATGCCCCATAGTCTCTGGTAAGGAATGTTGGATACTTCCAGTGCAAGCAAGATTCAATGGTGATCTCATCTCTAAAATTTTAGAAAGATTAAAAACATACCGTGGATAAAAAACTTCTTGATATATTGGTCTGTCCTATTTGCAAAAGCGAACTCAATATGCCGCCTGGAAATACCGAACTAGTCTGCAACGCTTGCAAACTGGCTTTTCCAATCAAAGATGGCATTCCCATCATGCTCGAAGAAGAAGCGCGGCAAATTCAAACCGATTAACCTGATATCGCATGATGCATTTTAAAGTCGTCATCCCAGCCCGTTATGGATCCTCACGATTTCCTGGTAAATTACTGTCCACGATCAGAGGACGAACCATCCTTAGTCATGTTGTAGATTTGGCGAAACAATCTGGAGCCGAAGAAATTGTAGTGGCCACTGACGACCGACGCATTGCAGAAGCATTAGAAACATCCGAATGCCAAGTTATCATGACCAGCTTAACGCACATCAGTGGAACTGATCGTATTGCTGAAGTAGCCGCAATAAAAAAATGGCCTCCAGAAACATTAGTTGTTAATGTCCAAGGTGATGAGCCTTTCATCCCCCCAGCATTAATCAACGATGTCGCCCAAACGCTCTGGGACACACCAAACGCATCTGCCTCCACTGCATGCTTTCCGATTTTTGAAAAGGAAGAATTGTTTAACCCCAATTTAGTCAAAGTCGTTTTAAATCATGAAAATCATGCTCTCTATTTTTCCCGAGCTCCAATTCCGTGGTCTCGAGACACTTTTGCCGATGGATCCACAAATATGCCAGACAATTACTCAGGGTTTGGTCATATCGGTATTTATGGTTACAGAGCTAAATTCTTAAGTAAATACTCAGATTTGCCATTTAGTTCTCTTGAGACTTTTGAAAAACTAGAACAACTCAGAATGCTACAAGCCGCACATCGAATAGTTGTAACGCATACTGAAGCTCCTCCAGCGCCGGGAATAGACACCCCTGATGACCTCGAAAGAGCACGAGAGCTGCTCAGCAAGTTATAATTTTCTTTAATTTATTGCAGTAACTCAAAAAATCAATGGACACGTCGTTCAATTCTACAAGTGAATAATTGATTAAACTAAACAATTAATAAGGATTTATTGTGAGATTAATACTACTCGGCCCACCAGGAGCTGGTAAGGGAACGCAGGCGGCATACATCATGCAAAAGTACAACATTCCGCAAATATCGACCGGGGACATGTTAAGGGCTGCCGTGAAAGATGGAACAAGCCTGGGGTTAGAGGCAAAAAAGTTTATGGATGAGGGCGGATTAGTACCAGACGCGGTCATCATTGGTCTAGTCGAAGAGCGTATCACCCAACCCGATTGCTCCAATGGGTTTCTCTTTGATGGCTTCCCTAGAACCATTCCTCAGGCGAATGCGCTCAACGAAGCGGGAATTGACATTGATTACGTAATCGAGATTGATGTCAACGATGTGGAAATAATTCAACGATTGTCGGGGCGACGCGTCCATCCAGCTTCTGGGCGCACCTATCATGTACTCTTTAACGCTCCGAAAATAGTTGGTATTGACGATGTCACAGGAGAAGCCTTGGTTCAGCGAGATGATGATAAGGAGGAGACCATAATGAAACGTTTGGAGGTCTACCATGACCAAACCGAGCTTCTAATCAGCTACTACTCTAAACTGGCAACACAAGAAGCTGGGCACACCCCCTTGTACAAAAAATTCGCTGGCGTAGGCTCTCTAGAGTCAATACGGGATGAAATATTTGAGGCTCTTGATGCCCAATAAGCACCGCATCAAACAAGACTGACAAACCCCAACAAAGGATTAGTGATCATCTAATCGGCTAGGTAAGACCATGAAAAAAATATCCAACGCATTTTATGCTCAATCTGGCGGAGTCACTGCAGTTATAAATGCCTCAGCCGCCGGGGTAATCGAGACTGCCCGAAAACATAAGAATAAAATTGCAAAAGTTTTTGCTGGAAGAAATGGCATCATTGGAGCGCTGACCGAGGATCTGATCGACACATCGAAGGAATCAGTATCGGCAATAGCAGCACTTAAGCACACACCGGCAGGTGCTTTTGGGTCCTGCCGATATAAACTTAAGTCGCTCGAACAAAACAGAGCCGAATATGAGCGATTAATTGCCGTTTTCAGGGCTCACAATATCGATTATTTCTTCTATAACGGGGGCGGAGATTCAGCAGATACCTGCCTGAAAGTCTCTCAAATCTCGAAAACCCTGGGATTTCCGATACAAGCCATACACATTCCTAAGACGGTAGATAACGATCTACCCATCACCGATTGTTGTCCGGGTTTTGGTTCAGTTGCAAAATATATCGCTGTTTCTATGCGAGAGGCGAGCTTCGATGTAGCCTCTATGGCTAAAACGTCAACTAAAGTATTTATTCTCGAGGTCATGGGCAGGCACGCTGGATGGATCGCAGCAGCAGGCGGTCTAGCATCCACCGAAGAAACCCCACTCCCCATTGTTATTCTATTCCCAGAGGTTGTTTTTAATCGTAAGAAGTTCATACAAAAGGTGCATAACAAAGTTAAAAGATACGGTTATTGCTCAATTGTTGTCTCAGAGGGTCTCAAAGGGGCTAATGGAAAATTTTTGTCGGACCAAGGACTAACTGATGCATTCGGGCATGCTCAATTAGGTGGTGTGGCACCAGTCATTGCGAATATTATAAAAGAAGACCTAGGCCTTAAGTACCATTGGGGGGTCGCGGATTATTTGCAAAGAGCTGCGAGACATATCGCCTCTAAAGTAGATGTTGATCAAGCTTATGCGCTAGGCGAATCAGCAGTCAAACTCGCGCTCCAAGGCCACAATGCCGTCATGCCCACCATCGAAAGACTATCTGATAGCCCGTATCGCTGGAAAGTCAACAGCACTCCATTATCAAAAGTAGCTAATGTAGAGAAAAAAATGCCCAAAAAATTCATCAGCAGTGATGGATTTGGGATTACTCCCAGTTGCGAACGGTATCTTCAACCATTAATCAAAGGTGAGGCGTACCCACCATACAAAAATGGGCTACCAAAATATGTAGTGCTCAAGAATAAATCTGTTCCAAAAAAATTAGTAAATGACTTCAAAATTTAGCTAATTTCAATGAATATCTGAAGTTAATCACCATTTTCAGGTACAATCCCGCGCTACAAAAGTTAAAAAAGGAAGCCACCTGACTATTTTTTAGGGCGGTTTCCAAATAAGTTCAGGGTATTTGGCCGACCCTTATCGGCCAGCTAACTACATAAAGCAAGGGGGGACATTGATGTCTTCAGGTCTAATGATTGCATTAGTCTGTTCGATCGTAGCCTTAATTTACGGAGCGCTTTCGATCCAATGGATTCTTCGACAACCAGCCGGCAATAGCCGCATGCAAGAGATTGCCACCGCTATTCAGCAAGGTGCGCAAGCTTATTTAAACAGACAATACCAAGCCATTTCGATAGTTGGTGTAGTCCTGTTTATCGCACTTGGTTTCGGACTAGATTGGTATACAGCAATCGGGTTTGTTGTTGGTGCCGTTCTTTCTGGAGCTGCTGGCTATATCGGCATGTACATTTCCGTGCGCGCCAACGTTCGAACAGCAGAGGCAGCGAATCATGGTATCAATGCCGCATTGAACGTCGCATTTAGAGGCGGGGCGATTACAGGAATGTTGGTTGTGGGTCTTGGGCTACTCGGAGTAGCCGGTTATTTTGGTCTTATCTCACACTTAACGGGCGATATCGATAAAGCGCTACATGCCCTGATCGGACTTGCCTTTGGTGGATCACTCATTTCTATCTTTGCCCGACTCGGTGGCGGCATTTTTACGAAAGGCGCTGACGTCGGAGCTGATTTAGTTGGAAAAGTTGAGGCAGGTATCCCAGAAGACGACCCAAGAAACCCAGCCGTTATTGCTGACAATGTTGGCGATAATGTAGGCGATTGTGCTGGTATGGCTGCTGACCTGTTCGAGACCTATGCCGTGACTATTGTCGCGACCATGCTCCTGGGCGGACTGATGATAGCCGAGATTGGTGATAATGCCATAACGTATCCGCTTGTACTCGGCGGCGCTTCAATTATTGCTTCCATTGTTGGCACCTTCTTCGTGAAAACATCAGAGGGTGGCAGTATTATGGGAGCGCTCTACAAAGGCGTGATCGTCTCTGGAGTTATTGCTGCCATTGCCTTTTATTTCATAACAGAATGGATGTTGGGCAGTTCCATGGGAAGCGAGTCAATTAATCTTTTCTACGCATCTCTGGTCGGCCTGGCATTAACGGGGGCAATGATTGTCATAACTGAGTACTACACCTCGACTGAATATGCACCAGTTAAACACGTCGCAGCGGCTTCTCAGACAGGTGATGCGACAAACATCATAGCAGGCCTAGGCGTGTCGATGAAATCCACTGCGCTTCCCGTATTGGCGGTATGTATAGCGATAGGGGCATCTTATTCATTGGCAGGCATCTATGGAATCGCAATAGCTGCGACTGCAATGCTCTCAATGACTGGTATGGTCGTAGCGCTTGATGCATATGGCCCAATCACTGATAACGCAGGTGGTATTGCTGAAATGGCAGAATTACCATCCAAAATACGCGATATTACTGATCCACTAGACGCTGTAGGTAATACCACTAAAGCAGTCACTAAAGGCTATGCGATCGGCTCCGCCGGATTAGCTGCCTTAGTACTGTTTGCAGATTACACACATAATCTAGAGGCGGCGGGGAAAATATTTGAGTTCTCACTCTCAGATCCTTCAGTAATTATTGGATTATTCCTCGGAGGCATGATCCCTTACCTCTTTAGTGCGATGGCCATGGAAGCCGTAGGTCGTGCCGCAGGATCTGTCGTAAACGAAGTAAGACGTCAGTTCCGAGAAATTCCTGGAATCATGGATGGCACAGGCAAACCAGATTACTCTACGGCTGTAGATTTGCTCACACGCTCTGCTATCAAAGAAATGATGATCCCCTCGCTGCTACCGGTCTTGGCACCAGTCGTTGTCGCATTCGGGATGAATTGGTTGATGGGGCCAGGTGAAGGAATTAAAGCACTCGGTGGATTACTGATCGGGACTATTATTACCGGTATCTTTATAGCAATTTCAATGACCACTGGTGGTGGTGCTTGGGATAATGCTAAGAAATACATCGAAGATGGTAATTTTGGCGGGAAAGGTTCTGACGCTCATAAGGCTTCGATAACAGGAGATACTGTTGGTGATCCATATAAGGATACAGCGGGTCCAGCAGTTAACCCTCTGATCAAAATCATTAATATCGTGGCTCTTTTACTAGTTCCACTTTTGTAAAAAAATTAAGCAACGTAAAAAAAGGCTCCTCATAGGAGCCTTTTTTTTACCTCTCACATCAATCGTTTTTCTTCGACTGCTGTATACCTGCTGTAACTGCAAGCCTCATAGCTTGCTCACGCGGCATATCAACAGGAGTGAGTCTAGAGCGCGGTACAAAAATAGTATAGCCACCAATCTGATAACTCATCGGAAGGTAAACTGCAACTCGACCTTCAGGAACCATGCCTTGAGGCAAATCTGAAAACTCCTCTCGCGTTAGAAAACCTAATAACCTCACGTCGAGATTAGGCATGTCAACCATCACAACCTGAAAATTCTCACCTTTATCATCTCCAGCGAATAGCCCGAAAAACTCCTTCAAAGCACTGTAGATTGTTTTGATAAGAGGCACTTTTAAGAAAAACCGCTCAGTTAAACCGAAGATGAATCGAATAAAATATGCTCGCATCAAAATGCCAATGATAAACACCGTAAGGCATCCTGCAACCAGCCCCATACCTGCGACATACGTCCCATCAGGCAAGATCATTTGTAAGGGGGAGACCATAAAGGATTCGGCCGTTGTAAAAAGCCAGACCAATAAATAAATAGTCGCCAGTACTGGTAGCGCAGTAAACAGGCCAGTCAAAAAAATTCTACTGATAAACTTCATCACAATCGCGCACTCCAAAATTATTTAAGATTCAATTCTTAGAACAGTATATTCAAGTTTTTGTGTCTAGTGATTGATCAATAACCAATTGATATGCTAACTAATCAACGAGGTAGGATTAGCATGCCTTAATTTTTTATATAAATTTTTTAACGCAAGACCTGTAGCTGATTGATTATTGCGAGATAAATCAATGACTTGCCCCTCAAACATAAGGTAGCCACCACTTTCTCCCCCTTCTGGACCCAAGTCAATAACCCAGTCTGCGCTGCTGATCAAATCAAGATTGTGTTCAATTACCACTACCGTACCACCCACGTTTGCCAAACGGGTGAGAGTCTCAATTAATTTCTCAACATCGGCCATGTGTAAACCAACAGTGGGTTCATCAAGAACAAATAGAGTTGTTTCGTGGTTCTTCTTCGGCAATAAACCACCCATATCAGCATTAAACTTTGAGAGCTCCGAGACAAGTTTAATTCTTTGCGCCTCTCCCCCTGACAAAGTACTACTGTGCTGGCCAAGTGTTAAGTATCCCAAACCAAGCTCATTAAGTAATTTAAGTTTTTTCTTAATACGAGAATGAGCACTGAAAAGTTCTAGTGCGTCCTTAATGCTGAGATTTAAAACATCGGCTATCGAGTGATTGTTATACCTGATCTGCAATGTATCTTTACTAAACCGATCCCCCCCGCAGACTTCACAAATGGATCGCACGTCAGGTAGAAAGTTCATCTCTATCTTTTGTACCCCTTGACCTTCGCAACCCTCACACCGCCCACCCTTAGTATTAAAAGAAAAACGCGCAGCACCGAAACCTCGAATGCGTGCTTCGGTTGTGGATGCAAAAAGTGTTCTAACATCATCCCAAACTCCAGTATAAGTTGCTGGGCATGAACGTGATGTTTTTCCGATCGGGTTCTGATCCACCTCTATGACTTTAGCAACACGCTCAAACCCAGTGATACGTGAACAATTAGTAAAAGATTCATTAAGATTAGGGGATATTCCTCCCGCTATCAGTCTATCCATATTCTCACGCAAAACACCTCTAATTAGGCTGGATTTACCACTTCCAGACACTCCTGTTACAACCGTCAAGCAACCAACGGGGATGCGCACATCAACACCTTTGAGGTTATTACGGAAGGCGGATTTTATTCTTACGAAATCCGAAGATTTATCAACACGTCGCTGCTGCGAAATGGAGTACTGCTTGGGGGATTTTAAATACTGGCCTGTGAGTGAAGACGGGTTAAGCATTATCTCTTGAGGAGAACCCGAAGCAATGATGTGCCCTCCCTCGCTGCCGGCTCCAGGTCCCAAATCAACCACGAAATCCGCATTCATGATTGTATCCTCATCGTGTTCAACAACCACGAGTGTATTGCCCTTGCTTTGCAGGTTTTTTAATGTCCCCAGCAAGACTTCATTATCCCTTGGGTGAAGACCTATCGTTGGTTCATCAAGAACATAGACAGCGCCCCTTAAATTGGAACCTAATTGGGCTGCCAAGCGCATTCTCTGAGCCTCTCCACCACTTAGCGTGGGAGCAGCTCGATTTAAAGTGAGGTAAGACAAGCCAACTTCAGTCATAAATTTTAATCGCGACAATACTTCGTTTAGTAAATCCTTGGCGATCAATTGTTCACGTGTATTCAGCTTAATTTCGGAAAGTATCCGACGCAATGAACCGATGGGACTAGAAACCAAATCAGCGATAGAAAGATCATTCCAAAAGACGCTCATCGCTTGTCCGTTTAGTCGATACCCGTTACAAGATTCGCAGACCACAGTAGATTGGTCATGAGCATGTTTAGCTCGCTCATATTCCGCCTCAATTTCATCTTTGAGATGCCTGACAACACTTAACTTCACATCTTGGAACTGACCCGTCCCCTGGCACGGCTCACACCATCCATATTTTGAATTAAAAGAAAACAAACGTGGGTCAAGCTCATTGAAAGCTTTTTGGCAGGAAGGGCAGGCGCGCTTACTTGAAAAACTTTGTTGCTCAAAAGCGCCCCCCTCAAGCAATGCGTCAATATCAGCGATGATATAAAAGAATTCACCTCCGTAATTCAAGGCGGATTCAACAACATCCAACAACTCAGCGCGAAGGTTTTCACAAACCTTAATACTAGCAACTGGAAGATCAATAGTATGCTCCGCATATCGATCCAAGGCCGGGAAATCATCCGTCGCTAAAAATACGTTATCGACCAATAAATGTGTAAAACCTTTCTTTCGATAAGTCTCTGCTAAATCTTTGTATACACCCTTTCTCGCGCGAACCAATGGAGATAAAAAACCAACATGACATCCGGAATAATCTCGCAAGAGGCGATCTACAATTGCAGTTCGTGTTTGTGGCTCGATTTTAACCTGACAATCCGGACAAAATTGATCACCAATCTTGGACATCAACAGACGCAAATAATGGTACGTTTCTGTCACCGTGCCTACGGTACTTTTGATCCCACCTCGACTGGTACGCTGCTCAATAGCCACTGCTGGAGGAATGCCATACACCGCATCGACATCGGGCTTTTTTCCTACTTGAATAAATTGTCTAGCGTAGGCATTCAACGATTCCAAATACCTCCTCTGACCTTCACCGTAAATAATATCAAAAGCTAAAGAGGATTTACCGCTCCCACTCAGGCCAGTAATCACTGTTAATTTTTCATGGGGTATATCCAAGCTAATATTTTTTAAATTATTTTCTCTGGCATTTCTGATGGAAATTGAATGTGGAAATGAATCGCGGGAATGATCATCTTCATTGTTCTGTTCATCCATTTGCTCGTAAATTACTCCACTATCTGTTCGACTCAATTCCCGTCCTGTTAAAGAAGTTGGATCTGCACATAAATCCTCAGGTGAGCCAACGGAAACGATCTGACCACCCCCACCTCCGCCTTCCGGACCTAGATCTATAATCCAATCAGAAGCGGCGATCAGGTCAAGGTTATGTTCAACCATAACTACCGATGCTCCAAGGTTTACAAGTGCACGGAGTGCCAACAGTAATTTTTGAACATCATGGAAGTGAAGTCCCGTTGTGGGCTCATCGAGCAAGAAGAGTGTTTGAGCAACTGACTGACTTGATGCTTCTGAGATATAACTGGCAAGTTTTAGCCTCTGCGCCTCACCTCCAGATAAAGTCGGCACAGGCTGTCCCAACCTTAGATAACCTAAGCCGACGTCAAATAGCGGCTGCAATTTACGAGACACTTTTGAAACCTCTTTAAATGCTTTCAGTGCCTCAGATATTGTTAACTTTAAAACATCGTCAATATTCACCATGCCGACGTGTGGAACCTCGATCTGGATCTTCAAAATGTGCGGACCATATCTCTTACCATCACATGCGTTACAGCGAAGATATACATCCGATAAAAACTGCATTTCAACAAGCTCAAATCCGCTGCCCATACACGTTTGACAGCGTCCTTTACCCGCATTAAAACTAAAATAACTCTTGTCGTACTTACTTTGGCGTGCGCCTGTGGAAGCTGCGAAAATATCCCGAATAGGATCGAGAGCACCGACATAACTTAACGGATTGGAACGCGAGGATTTACCAATTGGCCTTTGATCCAGCATGATAACGCGGTCAATGAGATTTAAGTTATTAAAACCGCTTAAACCATCATCAGAAATCCCCTTACCCATTAAATTTCGGGTCATTTCCTTAAAAATAGTGTCCTCTACAAGTGTGGATTTTCCAGATCCGGAGACCCCTGTAATAGAGACAAGGTGGCCGAGCGGTATATTGACATCAATATGTTTAAGATTGTTACGACAAGCACCGAGAACACTCAACCACTGAGTCCTAAGGGCTTCAATAGGCTTGCCCACTATCGAGTCACTGATTGTCCGTTTACCCAAAAGATATTGAGCGGTAAGTCCCGAGCTTGTCGTAAGATCTTGAGTGCGCCCAAAAAACTCAACATGACCACCTCCCTCTCCCGCCCCAGGTCCGATATCTAGCAAAAAACCAGCTGCTCGTATGATTTGTGGATCGTGTTCAACAACTACAATCGTATTGCCATTGTCTCTTAGCCTTTGAATAATGGTGATAATTCTGTCCACGTCCCTAGGGTGTAAACCAATTGAAGGCTCGTCTAACAAAAACAAAGTTTGAGTGAGAGACGCACCTAACGCTGTTGCCAAGTTTAGTCGTTGGGTCTCCCCCCCCGACAGCGTTCTAGATTGCCTGTCCAGCGTCAGATACCCCAAGCCAACCTCTTCCAGAAACTCTAATCGAGATATGATTTGATCGAGGATCAACTGGCTTGATTCATCTTTTCTACCTTTCTGCCAACTGTCTTTTTCTTCATTGATAAATCGCTTTAAATCCCAAATAGGCAGGGTATTCAGCTGTTGTATTGAAGAGCCGTTGATTGATTTTAATTGGTCTAGCGTCCAACTGACTCCCGGATGCTCAAAGAGACTCACCGAACTTTCAGAAGCACCTATGCGCCAGAGCAATGCGTTGGCTTTTAAACGACTCCCATGGCAATCTGGGCAAAGGGAATATGACCTGTACTTCGCCAGCAGCACTCGAATGTGCATTTTGTATGCTTTAGTCTCCAGCCAATCAAAAAAATGTCTGACCCCATACCAATATTTTGGCCATGACTTGCGCCAATTCACCCACTCTGGCTCCCCCTCTAAAACCCAATGTTTGTGCTTATCGGACATATCACACCAAGGCATATTGACAGGCACATCTCGCCGTTTAGCGTATTCAATGAGGTCGTCTTGGCATTCGGAATAGCTATCCGTCTGCCATGGTCGTATCACGCCCTCAGAAAGAGATAATTTGGGATTTACGACAACAGAGTCCATGTCTACACCAATCACACGACCAAATCCACGACAAGTGGAGCAAGCACCGACGGGAGAATTGAATGAGAAAAGTCCAGCACTAGGAGGAGAGTAGTGAATATCACAACTCGCACAATGAAAACGGTTACTAAAATTCATAGGTAGATCTACCATCTCACCCTTCAGGTGCGGTGTGACAGAGCATTTGCCTTGCCCTATTCGAAATGCTGCCTCAAATCCCTCGTTAATTCTAGAATCTTCAACCCGATTCATATCAAAACGATCAATGACTACATGCGATTGTCCATTCAATTTAATAAAACGGTCGTATCCCTGGGCCTTCAGATACCCCTCAATCTCTTCTGACGTAAAATTATCGGGAACCAAAACTGGCGAAGACAAAACAATTCGACCCCACCCATTATCGCGGAGCACGGTAATGATTTTACCTACTTCGTTAATCTCAATAGGTTGAGCACAACTACGACAGTAGAGGCTGGCGTATTTGGCAAACAACAACTTCAAGTAATCCGCCAGTTCAGTCATCGTGCCAACAGTAGAGCGTGATGTCTTAACGGAATTCACTTGGTGGATGGCGATAGCGGGAGGTATACCCTCTATACTTGCAACGGACGGGCGATCCATTCGGTCGAGAAATTGTCTCGCGTAAGACGAAAAAGTCTCCACGTATCGTCTTTGACCTTCCGCGTACAGCGTGTCAAAGACAAGCGAAGATTTACCAGAACCAGACACCCCCGTAACCGCAATCACTTCTCCTAAAGGCAAGTCCAAGTCAAGATTCTTCAAGTTATTTTGAGTTACCCCTCTAATTTTTATGTGTTTTCCCATGGTTAGTGACTAACTAGCAGCTCCGAATTAAATTTATTGAACAATCTGTAAGATAGACTACTCTCAACGCTATAGGTTTAAAAAGATCGAAAGGAAAAGTTAACCGAATATGATGCAATTTTTTAAGAAAATTTCCCGATTGTTTGCTCCGAAATTAACCAGTGCCAGTGATAATCAACCGTCGACTGATCTTAGTCGTGCGCTTGCATCTTTATTATATGAAGCAGCCAGAGTTGACGATGACGTAACGAATGACGATTTAGTCATAGCAATCGGCTCACTACGAATTTTAAATAGTATCAACACAGCAGAAGCAGAACAGCTTTTAAGTGATGCGTCACAACCTCACAATCGGCCCACCGCTTACCAGCCACTCACAAAAGTGATTAACGAGGAATTCTCTTATGAACAAAAGTGTGAGCTCATAAAAGCCATGTGGTCAGTAGCTCATTCTGACAATCATGTTGATCCACAAGAAGATCACATCATTCGTAAAATATCAGATTTATTGTATGTGGCTCATCGGGATTTTATCCATGGAAAGATTGATGCTCGAGATTCCGAAAAGCCTTAATCAAGGGCTCCAAATCACCCAATAGAAAAAGTGCGAACTTAAATCATTGAATCGTCTCGAACATTCATAAAAAAATACATCATCAACATTTTTAGCGCGTAAGGAAAATTTTAATATTATGCAATATTTATCGATATCCGCAATTGCTCTTAAAATTGTAATAATTATTTCCTTGTCATTATCGCAGGCCTGGGCAGTTGATCTAGGCGCCTCATGCAACACCCCCGGAACCTGGGTTATTCCAAACAAGCCGGACTCATTTCCCAACAATCATTCAGCACTAATGAGCAACACTCATGGTATGGATTTCATTTTGTTAGGCGAGCAACATGATCAAGCTCAGCATCATCGCTGGCAAACTCAAATGCTCTCGGCCTTATTGGCACACAAAGATCACATTGCAATTGGGTTGGAAATGCTGCCGCGGGAGAGCCAACCAGCATTAGATGCCTGGGTTGAGGGAGAATTAACATTAAAACAATTTTTATTGCATTCGAATTGGTATGACGTATGGCGTTTTGATGTGGACCTCTACGAGCCAATATTAAACTTTGCTAGGGACAATAAAATTCCGTTGTATGCATTGAATGTATCGAGAGAATTCATATCAGAAGTCTCTGCCAATGGATGGCGAGCAAGCAACGAAACGGCTGCACGAGACATTTCCGAACCTGCTCCCGCCTCGCCCAGCTATACAAAGGCCCTAACGGAGGTCTTTTACCAACATGAAGGCAGTGACGAAAAACAACTGGAATATTTTATAGAAGCCCAACTGACGTGGGATCGCGCCTTTGCAGAAGGATTAGTAAGCGCAAAGGTGGATACCTCTCGCTTGGTAGTTGGGATTCTCGGCTCGGGACACCTAACTTACGGTTACGGAGTTAAACATCAACTCAACTCAATAGGTGACTTCAATATCTTGACTTGGATTCCAACAACAACCGGTATTGCCTGCACTTCTTTAGATCTTGTCGACAAAGAGGGTAGCCCCATAGCTGATGCCGTATTCATAACACCAAATATCGCTATCGCAAATAAGAAGCATAAATTAGGCATCTTTTTAATCGACAGTGAAAACGGCATCGTAGTAGGCGATGTATTAAAAAACAGTATTGCTGAACGATCAGGACTGCAAACGAACGACGTCATTATTGAAGCTGCTGGCGAAACCGTGATGACAAGTGCCCAACTGATTGAGCTGATACAAAATCAGGCGCCCGGCTACTGGTTGCCCGTTAAAGTCAAACGCAATGGTCAACAGTTAGACCTTATCGCCAAAATACCAGCCGACAGTCATTAAATGAGAACTTCTGGAATACACCAAAAATTAGGAGTTTGGTTTTTAAACCTCATTCTTGGGTGTGTCTCCATGTCAGCGCTTTCTTCTCAGATACCTCACGTCGAACTGGACATCACATATGAAGAACATACGAGACAACTACACATTCAAGCCAAAACAAGCGTGTCGCCACACTCTCCAAAATTCTTTTTATCAAAAGATGCAACGCTGCACTCGGTAGATACAGCGAAACATGTCTCGGTAAATCAATCGATTGATGCTCACGTCTTCTCACTTGGGAACGCGCAGCAAGAAACCTTTGTAACACTCAATTATTCCCTAATACTGCCTGAATCAAGCGAAATAGACTCAAGCGATCGCGAACCTGGAGGCATCAGTTGGTCTGGAAGCTCTGCGGGAGCTTTCTTACCTGGCAGCAGCATTTGGTATCCATTTTTTAATAAGCCGAGTACGACGCAGCTGACAATCAAAACAACAAAAGGGTTATTAGCGATTGCGCCAGGTGAACAAATAGAACAAAGAGCACAAGGCAATTATCGATATAGCGTATTTAGTATGGCTCAACCTATCTTAGGAATCGACTTAATGATAGGGAATTGGGTTGTTAACAAAAAAAAGATGTCTGGGATGAAAAAACAAATCACCATTCAAACTTATTTTAACCAAGAGAATTCGTATTTATCAGAGGAATATTTGGAGCTTTGCGAACGTTACATTCATTTTTACGAAAATCTCATTGGTCCTTATCCTTACTCCAGCTTTACCGTTGTATCCAGCCCCTTTCCAACTGGTCTAGGCATGCCTTCTTTGACTTATTTAAGCCAAAAAATACTTAAATATCCATTTATCAAATTTAGGTCATTGCCTCACGAAATAGTCCACAACTGGTGGGGTAATGGCATTCAAGCCACACACGCCTCAGGCAATTGGTCGGAAGGGCTCACCACCTACTTAGCGGATTATTGGCAAGCCGAGTTAACAGATAAAGAAGCGGCACGAAATATGCGCTATGGGTGGCTCAGGGACTACGCGGCGATAGCTGCTAGTGATGAACGATCTCTTCGTGACTTTACGTCAAGGTATCACACGGCATCATCAACTATAGGTTACGGAAAAGGTGCAATGGTTTGGCACATGTTAAGAAACTTGATGGGTGATAAGCAATTCATAACCTGTCTCCAAGAATTCTGGATTCAGCACCAATTTGGCTCAGCAAGCTTCCATGACATTCGCGATACGTGTCAACAGCACACCACAAGTGATCTTACGGAATTTTTTAATGCATGGCTTCCAACCGTTGGGGCACCGCGCATCAGCATAGACTTAACGCACCAGTCCGCAGATGACGCTCAACTAGCAGTCAACCAAAACGGGGAGTGGATCTTCCCATTGGATGTTCAGATCTCATCAACAGAAAAGACACAAAAAACAACACAACTCATAACAAAGAAGTCAACCAAAGTTACTCTTCCCGATATTAAAGATAGCTCTGTGCGAGTCAAACTAGATCCCGACTTTAATGTCTGGAGAGAGCTGTATCCTAATGAGCAAGTCAGGACTTTACGCGACCTTGTAGTCGCAAAAAATCCAATCTACATTCAACTACATCCAAATGTTGTTAATGGCTCAGAATTGATGTCAAATCTTTTTCTGGAACATCCAATAAAAAAGGTATATCACTCTAACTTTAATAATACGGAAAATAAAATCACAATCATCTTAGGAGAAATTGAGGAGATTGCTAAACGTCTCAATGAATCAAGCAACGCAATGGATCTCCATGAATTAACAAATAAGCACGATTTAGAGTTTCTCATGGCGTCCACAACCATTTCCAAAACAACCACATTATTCATTGGCGTCTCCGAATCCATGACCAATGAAAAACTTGCAATACTGATAGGACGCGCTCGACATTATGGAAAGTACTCTTGGCTGTCCGTCAGCAAAATGGGGCAGACACACAAAGGGACGTGGCCCATCAAAGAAAAATATTTCGAATTTTCACGCAAGTAATCCACCAGTTCACTGGCCTGAACATCTACTCTGCGCTTTATCGATTTGTTACTTGCGAAATCAACTTTTGAGCCAATAATATCTGTGTTTTATTTAAGACATCTAGTCGAATATTGAACGGTGGAGTCAAGTCAACACACAAAAAAGCAAACGAAAATTGTCTGTCTTTTAGCCGTGTGAGGGCCTCTAAGTAAAGACCTGCTTGAATAAGATATCCATTACGATCACGACTCTTGAGAAATCTTCGTTGATTCTTGCCGGAAAATGTTTTCAGGTCGACAACAAGATCCTTAGTGACAAGATCCGGTCTTGCGCGCCACTGGTAACACAACTCATCTTTCCAATAGATTGAGGTCTCCGCCTCCCCAGATTTGACCCAATTAGAAAACAAATGTTTAGACCAATAATTGAGTTTCTCTCGAGCTCCGTTGATACGATGCAAGTCAGATTGGCCTAAGCAATAACCTGAAGAACTCTTAACGCCCGCCAACCAGTCTTTTCTGAGTGTCAGTAGATCAAGCTCAAAATCCTCGGATTCCTCTAGCATCAAACGATGAAACACGGAGCCTAAGCCTGCTCCCCCATCTCCCGAATTCCGAACGCCTGTTGCTTCATAGTATCGGGATCTAAGATTAGAACTAGAAACGAACTCCTTTCGAGCAAGATACTCATGAATAGTATCCTGAATAGCTAAACAGTCTCCAGGGTTGAGTATTAAAGAAGAATTATCCGGGTACGCACTCATACTCAAGGGCTCAGTCAATTAATTGGTTTATTAGTCGACCTTCTCCCGAAGAATCTAATCTTGGCAATAACCAACCTCCAATTACATCTACAAGCGCTTCAAATTGGTAAGGGGGATTGACGATCAGAACCCCACATGCATTCATCAGACCTGGAAATTTATTTTTTGATAGACAAATCTCTGACCGAAGTATCAATTTATTCCCACACGCCTTCAGCCTTCGAATTAACTGAAATGTAACCTCGTCGTTCATCACGGGATACCAAACTGCAAAAACTCCCGTTGAAAACTTTTTTAGCCCAAGTGCTAATGAGGATGCAACACGATCAAACTCTCCAGAACGATCATAAGAAGGGTCCATAAAGATTAGACCTCGGCGCTCATCAGGCGGCAACAAGGACTTAGTCAGCGAAAACCCATCCTCACTACGAACCGAGGTTCTAGGCCATCCTCGGACTAAACCTCTCAATTGCTTTACATCTGAGACATTAAATTCATTAAGGACTATGCGGTCTTTAGCCCGCAATAAGCTATGCGCAACACATGGAGACCCTGGATACCACCTGAGCAATCTATTCTCATTGTTGAGATTAAGTATTCTTACATAGGGCTCCATCGCTTTAGGGTACTCCGCAAGGTCAAAAACCTGATTTACTCCCTGATTAAACTCTCTGTTTTTTGCTGCCCATGGATGCATCAAATCGTAACGCCCCAAACCCGCGTGCGTATCCACATATACGATTGGTCGTTCTTTTTTTTGTAAACTGATGATCAATTGTGACAACAAGGCATGCTTGAAGACATCAGCAAAATTACCTGCATGGAAATAGTGTCTATACGCGAACATATCTAGGTATACCGCCTTAAGATTACTCGAAATCAGTATACTTTTTGTTACTCCCTTTACTTAAAGCTATAGGGTATTTTTCTTGATTAAGCGATATTTTGTGAAGGCTAGCCTCTATTAAATCAATTCCGAGCACATCTGCCAAGCGAATCAGATACAAAAGAGTATCGGCCATCTCAAAAGAGACTTCCAACTTTTTGGAATCACCTAGTCGGTACGACTCTGATTCACTAATCCACTGAAAATGCTCCAGTAACTCACTAACCTCTACTGACAATGCCATTGATAGATTCTTAGGGCTATGAAACTGTTCCCAATCACGATCCTTCGAGAACTTTCTCAATTCTAGAACCAGTGTTTCTAATCCAGTTTTAATCATGCTGCAGTAAAAACGAATTCAATACGTTTTTACGCTGACTCTGACTGGGGTTCAGTAGGCTTACGAGGAGATCGTCTTCCTGTCCCGCGTCTTCTCCTTTGTCCAGACGGTTTCGATTGTGGTTTGCCGCTTGCATCTCCATCTTGCCCTCCCGAAGAAGTCCGAGAAGACCCATTACTCACTGAGCCGGAATCCGCCGTTTTTTTATGTTGCGGTCTAGATGGATGACGCTGCTTAGGACCCAAACCAAGAAGCGCACGCACCGCCTCGTAACCAAAACGATGAGCACGATCAGACGCACTTGCCTTAGGACCAATAATATGAAGAGTCATCAGGCCCTTATCTTTAATAAAATCCGCGATAACTTTCGCAGCCTGACCCGACTGGAGGTCTCCACCGTCTACCAAGCGATATGGTTTTCCCAGTTGAACACAGTAATCAAGCGCCTCTTCAGGCTCTTCTTCGATATCACCAAAATATATAATTGCTGTCCCATCACTCTCTTTAACATTTTGCCGAATGCTCTCACTGGTATCCTCCCCCACCAACTCGACTACCGGATAATCATCAGGGATGAACCCATCCTCCGCCATTCGCCCTTCGGCACACACTCCACCACATTCCGCACCTAATTCAATCGCAGCATCAAGCACACCACGACCTACACCAGTTTGCGCATTTGATACTATCTTCATTCGACCACTTTGGAGTCCGGAAATACCAGATTGCCCAGAAGGGGGACTTTTTTTCTTAAAACGAAAATCTCTGTTGTTTCTTGACACCTAAACCTCGACTAAAAGGAAAAAAATTGGGGGAAACGTGCGCACCTGTAATGTTAGGCGTTACATCGTTCGATGAATAAAAATATAAATTTTTTTAAAATCTTTAAAAAGTTCAGGTTCTGAATAATCGAAAGTAGAGCAGTCAAAATATATGCTCTCCCATGCGGTTAATTTCCGCCCTGGCCATTCTTTTTTTAAATTTAAGAACGAATGACAACATATTTGCCAAGTCTTAATCTATCCCGAGGACTTTTTGGTTGCACAGCGAGATAGTTATATAACCTAATCTCCATCACTTAATTAGGGGCTTGACTCGGAGTTTAAGCCCAAAGTGGTTTGTTACTTAACCAATGTAACACTTTTTACGGACCTGTCAAATTATTAAGAAAAACCAGTCCTCTATAACATGCAATTAGTCGCTCCACAGATAATACGAAAAGGCGCACTTTGTCGTACTCACCAACCTTTGATATCCTTACGGTTAATTAGAAACTTTAAACCCTATTGTAAGGAGTAAACATTCAATGGCTAATGAGGAAAGATCAGTCGAAGAACTGACGATGGACCAATCCAATTTGTTTCGAGAAGAAACTGTCACAGATCGGCAAGTAGGCACAATCCGGGTCTCGAATCCGATTAGCGCAAACGGAGATAACGATCCTGAAAGACAAACTATTTATGCAGGGGAAACCCAAATCATGACACCAATGGGAGCACTCCCAATTGCATTTCAAATAGACGCGAGTTCATTGGCCGAAGCCGTTGAGAAATATGGCGATGCTGGTAAAGTTGCAGTAGAAAAAGCGATAAAGGAACTTCAAGAAATGCGTCGGGAACAAGCCTCGTCCATCGTTCTACCTGGAAACATGCCTGGAGGGAGTTCAGGTGCAGGTCCAGGTGGTGGTTTTAAACTGCCATAAAATAAAATTATCCGGATGAACCGTCTGAAACTGCGCCTACCCGGATTAAATCATTAATTTGATCATCGCTAAATGCAAGTTCGCTTAAGACCTCTCTCGTATGCTGACCCAACGTTGGTGCGGGAGTGACTCTTTCTGGTGACGAATGAGACCAATTGCTGGGCGTCTTTGTAGCGTATAAGCTCCCTTCTGTTGGATGCTCCTCGTTGATAAAGAACCCAGTCTCTATAAGATGCTCATCCGACAACAAATCATCTACGGTATTCATCCTAGCCACGGGAACATCAATGTTCTGTAAAAAAGACATCCAATAATCCGTATCCTCATTTTTAATTATCTCTGATAAAAGATCATATATCTCACCAATGTTTTGAGCTCTAGCGGAATGATTTATAAAATTTGGATCATTCATCATTTCAGGTTGATTCATGGCAGCCCAAAATCTGGTCCATTGCGCTTCGTTATAGACCAAAGCGCAAATAAAACCATTTTTTGTCTCATAAACGCGTCGATGTTTAAGCCGTTCATAGCCCGAAGGTCCGATCGGGGGTTGAAAGCTCAAACCCGCCATATGGTCACCCAGTACGAAGTGTGATATCGACTCAAACATAGGAACCTCTACTGATTGGCCTCGACCCGACTTCTCCCTCTGATACAGAGCCGCTGTCACAGCATAGACCGCGTGTAAACCAGTAACTCGGTCAGCAAAATTAAGAGGTACATAACGAGGTTTTTCCTTACCTCCTTTCGAGACGAGCCAGGGCACACCCGTGCTGCCTTGTATCAAGTCATCATAGGCAGCTCTCCCCGCTCGAGGACCATTCTCTGAGTATCCGTAAGCACCGACATACACGATTTTTGGGTTTAATGCAGTCACGTCAGAGTAAGACAGCCCCAATCTCTCCATTGCATTGGGTCTAACGTTATAAATTAAAACGTCACTGCGCGGAATCAACTTTTTAATGACGTCAATGCCAGAGGGGTGTTTTAAATCAACAGCAATACCTTTTTTTCCACGGTTTAAATGCAAGTGCAAATGCCCCATATGGGGGTTTGCCATAGGCCCAACGTCTCTCATATTGTCACCCGAAAAAGGCTCAACCTTAATCACCTCTGCACCTAATTCAGCCAGTATTTGGGTCGCAAACGGCCCCATAACTACAGAGGTTAAATCGAGAATTTTGACGCCATCAAGAGGACCAGGCATAACACTACCTCATTTAATCGTGGACTAACGTCTCCACTAGAGTGAAGATTGAGACCGATTTTGGAAAAATTGTTATTAAGACTTTAAATTTTAGTCAGCTATGCTTTAGGGGGAGAAGGTCTATCCTCTCGATGCCGGAAATTAATACGTGCCTTGGTTAAATCATAAGGAGAGATCTCAACCGAAACCCTGTCACCCGCAGTGATTCGAATTCTATTTTTGCGCATTTTCCCGGATGCATAAGCAATAACCTCAATGCCATTCTCAAGCTCAACCCTAAAGGTCGTATTGGGCAACACCTCTTGAACCGTGCCGTCCATTTCAATTAATTCTTCCTTCGCCATTAAAACCCCTTTTAAATGTAACGGTGCTCGGAGCCAGCCCCAATAAAAAGCTCGAATCCGTCCGTAGGGGCTTATTCTAACTTCAAATGCGACTTAGGGTCGGCATTCTCGAAGCCAAAATTTGCTGTACTACCAACAATTACTCTGCTCCAATAATGGAACCTATTGGTAACTTACTATAAAAACTGATGAATTTTTACGAAAAACACATTCTTCCTCCGATACTTAACTGTGTGTGCGGACTCCCTTTACTTAAAAGTCATCGAGAAAATATTGTCAGCCGAGCGAAAGGCGCAGTTCTTGAAATAGGCATTGGCTCCTCTCTCAATATCGATTTCTATAAATTCGATCGAATCACAGAGATAACCGGAATTGATCCCAACGAATCGCTACTCAAAATAGCCCAGCTTAGCAAGCCTAAATTAAACCCTAAAATAAACTTAATTGGTGGGATTTCGGAGCAGCTTCCGTTCCCTGATCAGCAATTTGATTCAGCAGTTGTTACCTTCTCTCTCTGCACCATTCAGCATCCAGAATTAGCCGTTAGAGAAATCAAGCGAATACTCAAGCCAGATGGCGTGCTTCATTTTTGCGAACATGGGATCAGTGACAGCCCACATCTCAAAAAGTGGCAAGAGCGAATAGAGCCCATATGGAAGCCTCTAGCCGGAGGGTGCCACCTCACCCGAGATATTTTTGACCTAATCGCCAGCAACGGTTTTACACTTTTTGATCACCAAACAATCTATGTCGAACACATACCCAACATTGCCGCACACTTATACAAAGGCTCGGCTAGGAAACAACGCTAATTTCGTTTGGATATCAGCAATTGGCGTAGATCTTTTTTAAGCACTTTGCCGTAATTATTTTTAGGCAAAAAATCAACAAACCGATAATTTTTGGGACGCTTAAATCTAGCGATTCTATCGAGACAGAATTCATCTAAAACCTGCTTATCCGCAAAAGCACCAGGCAACAAGACCACAAAGGCCGTGACGCTCTCACCCCACTCTTCGCTGAACTGACCAACGACGGCTACCTCACTAACCGATTGATGCGTTATCAGCACCTCTTCGATCTCGCGTGGATATATATTGGAGCCGCCACTTATAATTAAATCTTTCGACCGGTCGATCAAAGTCAAGAATCCGTCACCATCAAAAAAACCAATGTCTCCTGTATGTAACCAACCATCTACCCATGTGGCCCGAGTCGCCGCCACATCATTCCAATACCCAGATGCGACAACTGAGCCCTTTACAATAATTTCACCCGGTTGACCCACTGGCACCGGATGTCCACTCTGCCCAACAATATTTACCGACACTACACTTTGGGCAAGACCAACTGAGGCTAGCCGTTCTTCATATCTTTCATGTGACGAATCATTGATTGCTGCTTTAGACAAAACGGTGATAGTCATCGGTGATTCACCTTGCCCATAGATCTGAACAAAGCGAGGGCCTAAAATATCGAGAGCTCGCTTTATATCTTGAACATACATTGGGCCTCCGCCGTATACAATTGTCTTTAATCCTTTCATTGAGCACTGAGAAACCTCTTGAATTTGCACGAGTCGCTTGACCATTGTGGGGGCTAAGAACATAGATACGCCATTCCATTCTTGTATTAGATCCAAGATCTCATTCGGATCAAACTGCCCACTGCGCGGTATGACTTGATTGGCACCTTTCATCACATGAGGCAAATCATAAAAACCAGAACCATGGGATAGTGGAGCCGCATGGATAATGCTATCCGAAGCGCGTAC
This sequence comes from uncultured Pseudomonadota bacterium, assembly GCA_913057675.1. Classification (GTDB taxonomy): domain Bacteria; phylum Pseudomonadota; class Gammaproteobacteria; order Burkholderiales; family Eutrophovitaceae; genus Eutrophovita. The sequence goes on from CAJXOL010000005.1 coordinate 38,201, forward strand.
CTCGTCGACATCCACCAAGTAACTCACCCCCCCCATGAGCATATTGTGGTGCGAGATCATCACCCCCTTAGGCTTACCAGTCGTTCCGCTGGTATAGAACAACCAGGCAAGATCATCAGGTTGCCTGTCTTCCATATCAATCGGTTGACGCGTATCGATCAATTCAACATATTCATTAGAATCTACATCAATCACACGAGACACAATTGCAGAATGCGAAGAATCCGAAAAAGACTCCCCCGAGAAATTCTTAAATACAAAACATACAGTCGAACCAGAATGCTTCAACATATAGCTAATTTCTAAAGGGTGGAGCTTCGAGTTAATTGGAACAACTGATAAGCCGGCATACCAAGCCGCATATCGAATGACGACGTACTCAGGGTGATTTGGCATCGCAATAGCAATCCGATCGCCGGGCCGAAGGTATAGATCTTCCCTCATGGCGGTTGCAAGATAACGAACCCGATCAAAGAACAAACGATAGGTGTATAACACATCCGTCCCGACCGATATTGCAGATCGATCAGGATATAATTGATAAGCTTTTAGCAGAATTTGTGCAATATTCATTATTGAAAGAATCAATCACCCATTAATCTTTAATGATTTCAGCCTCGTGTTACATTATGTTGATATACACATAATAATAATCAAATACGTATTACCGGGGGAAAAAATGATCTTGCGATACGCCGTTAGCGCCATTACCAGCATTTTTCTAATGATCACGCAGCCAGCCTTTTCTGCGAACGCACCAGAGTTAAGCGTACGACACACCATTGAAATAGATGCCTCCGCAGAAAACGTCTGGAATATAGTTAGCGATTTTGGTGGCTTGCATCATTGGCTCATTTTTATCAAGGATACTCAAATCATACTTGGAAAAAATAGAGAGCTAGGTGCAATTCGATTATTGACCCGAAGCAACGGAACAAAAATAGAAGAGCGACTCGTGGAGTACGACCCTTACAACATGACCGCCTCTTACACGTACGTCCAAGGCATTCCACTCTCGAGTGATTACTATTCAACAATGACGGTGAAAGAGGTAAAAAATGGCAAATCACAGGTTGAGTGGAAGGCTACATTTAAACGCCTACACTACTGGACAGATAACCCACCGGCAGGCAAAGATGATGCGTCCCTAGTGAAAATCTACAACAAAGTCTATTCCATTGGACTCGAAACAATGAAGGAAAAAATTGAATCAGGAGCTTTGTAACCGCACCCACAAAACGTCTAAAGTCGAATTCTAAGATATCCCATGCCTACGATTGTCCAATTTGAAAGTCGCACTGGAAACCTAATTATGTTTAAGGAGCACGCAATACCGCTGCTTAAATTAATGGGGCTGTCTGGAGAGATTCCAAGCGCGATATTGCCAAAGGATATTTTAGATGCATTGAGACGCGCTCGCGCTCATCCATCTCTCTCGCAATCACCTCCAAATAAAGAAAACAGTCATAACGCTGAAATTAATATCTCTTTAAACACAAGAGCAAAACCTCTTTTTGATCTGCTTGAACGAGCAGAAGCGCGCAACTGTGAAGTGATGTGGCGCTAATTATTTCGCATTTATCCAGACCCATGATTACCAAAGATTCGGGATAAGAGGGGATTTAAACATATGATCGATACTACGAAATTCTTTCGCCTTGACAATAAAGTAGCCATCATTACGGGGGCGAGCCGAGGGATTGGAAAATCCATAGCAATTACTTATGCCCGATATGGAGCAAAAGTTATAGTATCGAGTAGAAAAATTGATGCCTGTCAGGAGGTTGTAGACCACATTCGAGCGTTCGGTGGCGACGCGACGGCGACGGCTGCAAACATATCGGATAAATCTAGTCTTGAGGCTTTGGTTCGGTTTTCGAGGGATACTTATGGGGGCGTTGATATCCTCGTTTGCAATGCTGCATCCAATCCGTTTTACGGGCAGTTAAAGGATATTCCAGATGCGGCATTTGAAAAGATATTAAATAATAATATATTGAGTAATCACTGGCTATCTTCGTTGGTGACACCGTATATGGAGCTTAGAAACGGAGGCTCTATACTCATCGTTTCCTCAATAGCGGGGCTGAAAGGAACACCGGGACTTGGAGCCTACGCAATTTCTAAAGCTGCAGACATGCAATTAATTCGAAACCTTGCAGTCGAATTGGGCGATAAAAAGATAAAGGTGAATGGGATTGCCCCTGGCCTCATCAGAACCGACTTCGCTAAAGCTCTATGGGAAGACTCCAAAACACGTGCTCACTACGAAAAAAAAACCGCACTCAAGCGATTGGGCGAGCCTGATGACATTGCTGGTGTTGCACTTTTCTTGGCCTCCGATGCGTCTGCGTACATCACCGGGCAAACCATCGTCGCTGACGGCGGGATCACCATTGCCGGCTAGACTGCAATATAGTCTCCTCATGCACTGATCAATCATTAATTAGGTTTATAAAAAGGATTCATTAGATGCCCGAACTTATTCTTCACCACTATCCAGCATCTCCCATTTCAGAAAAAATTAGGGTAATTTTTGGCTTAAAGAATATATCTTGGCGCTCCGTAGAGATACCTAACCTTCCCCCAAAACCTGATGTTATTCCGCTATCAGGCGGGTATAGGCGAACCCCGATCTTGCAGATAGGCGCTGATATTTTCTGCGATAGCCAAAGAATTTTATCTGAGATAGAGCGTCAGCACCCATCACCATCCATAAATATGGGATTGATTCAAATAAGCAACCATTGGAGTGATCAATTATTTCACCCTATAGTTGCCGTAGCAATTGCAAGCTCATCAGATGTTTTTCCCAAAGATTTTTTAGAAGACCGTAAGAGATTGTTCTTAGGAAACTACGTCGACATTGAATCCGTGAAGACACAGATTCCAAATTTTACCGCCCAAATCAGAGCGCAGTTTTCTTGGGCAGAAAAATCCATAGAAAATAATCATGGATACCTTTTAGGAAAGGAGGCAAGCATAGCCGACGCTTCTTTATTTGCCCTTACCTGGTTTATTAGGCGACGTTGGGCAAATGGCGCAGAATTTATGGAAGAGTTTCCCGGCGTTTGCCTCTGGGAGCAATCAATCAAGAATATTGGACATGGAACATCTGTTGACATGGCATCGCTAGAAGCACTGGATGTCGCTCAAAATACTGAGACAACATTCGACTCTAAATCAGACATCAATGACAAACAAAATATTGAAGTTGGTGATCACGTCACCATTGTTTTTGACGAGAATACTGGGGAAACTCCAGTCGGTGGCGAGGTGCATACTATAGATAGAAATAGTATAGGTTTACTTCATACTAATGAACGTGTCGGAACCGTTTGCATCCATTTTCCAAGAGTAGGTTACCGAATTGAACGCGCCTAAAAACACATTGGCCATCAAAAATTTGACTGAGGAGTAATATAACGTGTCCTTACATAAAAAATACGGTTTTTCACAAATAATAACTATTGTCCTAGCTTTGAGTTCAATAAGCTTATTCGGCTGCTCAGAGGATAATACCAACTCTAAAACGTACAAACTTGTCACAGGACCACAAGGAGGAGCCTGGTACCCACTGGGTGGTGCACTAAAAGGTCTCATTGAAAAAGACCAATCCGATATAAAAATTCAAGTATTGCCAGGCGGTGGAGTTTCTAACGTACTGGCGTTACATACCGGCCAAGCGGATATCGCACTTGCCCAGAGTGTAACAAGCTTAGACGCAATAGAAGGTAGAGCTCCATTTAAGGAACCACTTCAAAATATTTGCAATATCGCCACATTTTACCGACAGTATTTTCAAGTAGTAACACTTGCTGACTCGAGCGTAGACACGCCATTTGATCTAAAAGATAAAGTTCTAGCAACCCAACCTCGAGGCGCTACGGGAGAGGCTATTACCAGTCACTTATTGCAAGCACATGGCATGGATTATAAAAGTCTCTCAAATGTGAGCTTTGGGTCATACACAGATTCAGTAACTCTAATGAAAGATGGAAATGCCGACGTATTTACCTTAACAACGACCATCCCATCCGGAGCTGTTATGGATTTGGCCAGTTCTCGGTCAGTCAAATTAATGCCCATGTCGGAGGACGCTCATGAGCGAATGCAAAAAATAAATTCAAAATACGAACGAGGTGTTATACCCAAGGGGACATACCCTGAACAAAATGAGGATGTACCAACAATCTTTTGGTATACGCATCTTACCGCTCGCTGCGACGTAGAAGATCAGGTCATAGCACACATTCTTGACTCTATCGTATCTGGGTCAATGGAGCTCGTTTCGGTAACCAAAGCCATAGCAGGCCTCGATATACCAACCATGACACGCGACATTGGTGTTCCTATGCACCCCGGAGCGAGCAAATGGTATGAAGAACAAAAACAAAATTAACAGTAGCCATGTGGTTGACTGATAAAAAAGTGATGCTAAAAACTATGAGTCCGATTACAACAATCATTTCTTTAGTTGCACTGTCCATGTCTGGCTTTCACTTATATATCGCATGGCAAGGACCGCCGGACGCGCTAACCTTGAGGGCCACACATCTAGCATTCGCGTTGATACTTGTATTTTTAACGAGTGGCAGCTTGAACAAAGAGGGACAGCGACGCACCGTCAATATTGAATCTTTCATATTGATCGCCCTGAGCATCGTCGCTTGCGCCTATTTAGTTCTCTATCAAGACTATATCGTGAGTCGCATGACATATGTAGACCCACTCAACCCTATTGACCTAACCTTCGGCGTCATCACCATACTCTTAGTATTAGAAGGAACCCGCCGCGCGGTGGGCTGGGCGCTACCGATCACAGCTGTCGGGTTTCTAACCTACGCCCTCACAATTGGCGGTGTAGATTTTCAACGTGTAATCGAGCAAATGTATATGGGGACAGAAGGTATTTTAGGCATTCCATTATATGTCTCTGCCACATACGTCATGTTGTTTATCCTCTTTGGTGCACTCGTAGAGAGAACAGGTACCGGGGCCTTATTCATGGATTTCGCAATGGGACTCGCTGGTCATTCAGCCGGAGGGCCTGCAAAAGTTTCATGTATCACCAGTGGAATGTTTGGTACGGTTTCAGGGAGTGCCGTTGCAAACGTAATGACAACGGGAGCATTCACGATTCCACTCATGAAACGACTTGGTTACAAACCAGCCTTTGCAGGCTCTGTCGAAGCCGTAGCTTCAACAGGCGGCCAAATTATGCCTCCAATTATGGGCGCCACCGCATTCATCATGGCCGAATTTCTTGGAGTCAGTTATCTCACCGTTGCCATGTACGCTCTTTTGCCGGCGATACTCTATTACGTTGCTTTATTCCTAAGTATTCATTTTGAAGCCAAAAAAAATGGCATGCATGGGTTAGACAAGTCCTGTCTCTTATACACATCTCCGAGCCCACGAGACAGGCAGAAATCTCGT
>CAJXOL010000006.1 GCA_913057675.1 uncultured Pseudomonadota bacterium
ATATTAGGGTTGTCAATCAGAGCAAGGCATCCATCAATCACTTCACATAAATTATACAAAGATACGCAGCTGCAAGATTCTTTTGGGATGAATATGGTGGCTTTGGTCGATGGCCAACCGAAACTTCTCAATTTAAAAGATTTTATTCGGGAGTTTATTCGCCATCGAAAAGAGGTTGTCACAAGACGTACAGCTTACGAACTCCGTAAGGCAAGGCAGCGAGCGCATATTCTTGAAGGCTTGGCTGTGGCGCTATCGAATGTCGATGAGATTGTGGCCTTGATTAAGTCCATGCCTAGCCCCCCAGATGCCAAAGCGGGGCTTATGGGCCGGGTGTGGCGATCTGAGTTGGTGGAGGCGTTACTGGCGCGAGGTATCGGTGAGGATATAGAGCTTCTCGGGCCATATGGTTTAAAGGATGACGGCTACCATTTGTCTGACATTCAGGCGCAGAGGATTTTGGAAATGCAGCTGCAACGTCTCACAGGCCTCGAGCAGCAAAAAATAGAACAAGAATATCGGGACGTGATTGATACGATTGTCGATTTAGAGGATATTCTCAGAAATACCGATCGGGTCAGAGATATTATTAAAGGTGAGCTATCTCAAACTCGAGCTGATTTCGGGGATGGCCGTCGCAGCGTGATTGAGGTGAACGCGCAAGACATATCTTTAGAAGATCTCATCACGCCTGAGGACTTAGTAGTCACGCTATCACATACGGGTTACATCAAGTCGCAACCGTTAAGTGATTATGAGGCCCAACGCCGTGGTGGGCGGGGTAGGCAGGCAACAAAGACAAAGGATGACGATTTTGTCGACAACTTGTTTGTTGCGCATACCCATGATTACATTCTGTGTTTCTCCGATCTTGGACGGATGTATTGGTTGAAGGTCTATGAGTTGCCTCAGGCGAGTCGCGCCAGTCGTGGCAAGCCGATAGTTAATATTCTTCAGTTAGCTGACGGTGAAAAAATCACGGCTATATTGCCGGTGAAGGAGTTTGATGATCAACGTTACGTATTCATGGCGACCAGTCGTGGGGTAGTGAAAAAAACACCACTATCACATTTTTCGCGTCCGCGACAAATGGGTATTATTGCTGTGGACTTGGAGGATGGAGATCATTTGATTGGTGTTTCGATCACCAATGGCTCAAATGACATTATGTTGTTCTCTGATGGTGGGAAAGCAGTAAGGTTTGCTGAAGGCAATGTTCGAGCAATGGGCAGAACAGCTCGTGGTGTTCGTGGAATGCGATTGCCGGAAACTGAGTTGCTTATCTCACTCGTCGTTGCAGAAGATGAAAATCAAAGTGTATTGACAGCAACAGAGAATGGCTATGGTAAGAGAACGAAAGTGGCTGAGTATACGAGGCATGGCCGAGGTACAAAGGGGATGGCTGCTATTCAAACCAGTGCGCGAAATGGGCGAGTAGTCTCAGCAAAATTAGTTTCTGAAAAAGATGAGGTTATGTTGATCACTACAGGTGGTGTGTTGATACGAACTTCGGTCAGTGAGATCCGGGAAATGGGTCGTTCGACTCAAGGGGTGCGCCTTATTAATTTGGGGGTTGATGAGAAATTATCCGGTCTGGTGAAAGTCGAGGAGCAGGTTGTCATCGATGGTGATGTTGAAGGCGAAGACTTAATTGATTAGCCCGGTCATAAGCGGTTGCCATACTATTTTGGCGACTTAGATTGATAAATATTCATGTTTTAGAGGTTTGGTGTGAGCACGATTTATAACTTTAGCGCAGGTCCCGCGGTGTTGCCAAAAGCAGTCTTAGAGAAGGCTCGAGAGGAAATGCTCGACTGGTCAGGTTCAGGTATGTCTGTTGTGGAGATGAGTCATCGCAGCAAGGAGTTTTTAAGTATTGCCGAGAATGCTGAGCAGGATTTGAGATCACTCATTGGGTTGAGTGACGAGTATCAAATTCTTTTTTTGCAAGGTGGAGCATCGACACAATTTTCAATGATTCCGATGAATCTTCTGCGCGGATCTAGAGTTGCGGATTATATCTGCACAGGGCAATGGTCTAAGAAAGCTATTAAGGAAGGTAAAAAAATCGGCGCAGTCAATGTTGCAGCCACATCTGAGGAAGGTAATTTTTCTGAGATCCCTTCATTTGACAGATGGAATTTGAGTTCTGATGGAAGCTATGTGCACATTACGTCGAATGAGACAATTGGGGGGGTAGAGTTTCATGACTATCCGTCAGGCCTTCCTTCGCCGTTGGTGGCTGATATGTCGTCACATATTTTGTCTAGACCGCTTGATGTGTCCAAATTTGGATTGATCTATGCTGGGGCGCAGAAAAATATTGGACCGGCTGGCTTGACCATTGTGATGGTTCGTAAGGATCTGTTGGAGCGAACTCCTCCGGATTTGCCCTCTATGTTCAGTTACGCAGTGCAAGCTGAAAACGAGTCGATGTTTAATACACCTCCGACATACCCAATTTACATGGCTGGATTGGTATTCAAGTGGCTTAAAGAGTTGGGTGGGCTATCTGTAATTGAGCAGATGAATATCAGAAAATCTTCGATGATCTACGATCAGATTGATAAAACTGGTTTTTATCGTAGTCCAATTGATAAGCAGTATCGATCGCGTATGAATGTTCCATTCAGGATTCATGACGAGAGTTTAGAGGATCTATTTTTGAAAGATGCTAAGGATGGTGGTTTACTGCAGCTAAAAGGTCATCGATCTGTTGGGGGAATACGTGCATCCATTTATAACGCAATGCCCCTAGAGGGCGTCGAGACTCTACTAGGCTTTATGCAGGACTTTGAAAATAAACACGGCTAAGGAATATGTAATGTCTCACGATTCAATTTTTAAAATTCAAACTTTAAATAATATTTCTGATGCAGGGCTCAGTCGCCTGCCGAAAGATAACTACGTTCACGGATCTGATATTGTTGACCCTCATGCAATTTTGGTGCGGTCCGCCAATTTACTCGAGCTCGAACCATCTAAAAACTTGTTGGCGGTAGGGCGAGCGGGAGCGGGTACGAACAATATTGATATCGCAAGGCTCGCTGGCTTAGCAGTGCCAGTGTTTAATACTCCTGGGGCGAATGCAAATGCCGTGAAAGAATTGGTTTTGTCGGGTTTGCTGTTGTCGAGTAGAAATTTGGTTGGTGCTATCGATTTTGTCAGTAATCTGAAAGTTGATGGAGAGCTTTCGAAGAACGTAGAAGCGGGCAAGAAAAAATACGCGGGGCGTGAATTGCCTGGGCGTACGTTAGGTATTATTGGGTTAGGAAAGATAGGCAGCTTGGTTGCAGATGTAGCTTTAAGGCTTGGTATGCGGGTGGTAGGCTACGACCCGAGCATTACCGTCGATGCTGCGTGGGGTTTGCCCTCAGGCGTGGTCAAGGCCGCATCTATTGCTAGCTTGGTGCGGGAGTCGGACTTTATTTCCTTGCATGTGCCGCTAAATGACGGGACCAAGAATTTAATTGACGAAGATTGTTTGGCGTTAATGAGTCCTCACACCGTTGTATTAAATTTCTCAAGGGGAGCTGTTGTTGATAATGTGGCTTTGGTCAAGGCACTTCGTGCGAATAAAATCCAACAATATATATGTGACTTTCCGAATGAATCGCTCATTGGAGTGGATGGGGTTATTGCTCTACCCCATTTAGGGGCCTCAACGATTGAAGCCGAGGAAAACTGTGCGACCATGGTCGTTGACCAGATCCAGAGTTACTTGGAAGATGGGAATGTTGTTAATTCGGTTAACTTTCCTAACGTCTTCATGACGCGGGAGTCTTGCTACAGGATCGTTGTAATTAATGAAAATGTACCTCATATGGTCAGTCAAATATCTACGGTGTTGGGGGATGCTAAGCTCAATATTAACAATATGATCAATAAGTCCTTAAATGAGATTGCGATTACTTTAGTTGACGTTGACAGTCCTGTTGGCGATGATGTTTTGGTTACGATGAGAGCCGTCGAAGGCGTAAAACGCGTTCGTTACTTAAATGGAGCTTAGCGACGAAATATGAGTGATCCAATATCCGATTTGCGCCAGCGGATCGACACAATTGATGATTCGCTATTAGACCTGCTGAATAAACGTGCCGAAATTGCACGGCAGGTTGGGGAGGCTAAAAAGCAGGGAGTTGTTTATCGTCCGGAGAGGGAAGCTCAAGTCCATCGTAGACTCCACGAAAAAAACCACGGGCCCTTGTCGAATGACACTATCTCACATCTTTTCACAGAGGTGATTTCTTCGTGCCGAGCGCAGGAAGAGTTGCTCAATGTGGCGTGCTTGGGCCCTGCAGGAACATTCAGTCAAGAGGCCGTGCTGAAGCAATTTGGGTCTCAGGTAAATCTGATTTATTGTCCAACCATTGATGAGGTATTTAAATCCGTTGGCTCAGATGTTGCGTCCTATGGGGTCGTTCCGCTTGAGAACTCAACTGAAGGTGCGATTAGTCGCACACTTGATTTACTATTCGAGAGTTCGTTGAAGTTGTGTGGGGAAATCGGGTTGCCTGTGCGGCATAATTTACTCAGTAAAGAAAAGGCTGAGAATATTGATAAAATCTATTCCCATTCACAGAGCTTATCGCAATGTCAAAAGTGGCTTGGTCGGCACTTTGCCTCTGCGCAGCTGATCCCCGTAGCAAGTAATGCTGCTGCCGCACAATTGGTCGCATCAGAACCACGGTCCGCTGCGATTGCGGGACGCATTGCAGGGGAGCATTTTGGACTAACCACTATTTATTCCTCGATTGAGGATAAGCCGGACAATACAACGCGCTTTGGTGTGATTTCCAAGTCAACAGTTGGGACATCGGGTGTTGATAAGACCTCAATAGTTATTGCTGCTCAACATAAGCCAGGAGCAATTCTTAGTTTGCTTGAACCTTTGGCTGAGGGCGGTATCAGTATGACGCGTCTCGAATCTAGACCTTCGGGTTTAGGGCTATGGGAATATATGTTCTTTATTGATCTTGAAGGACACCAGGATGACAAAGCCATGCAGGCAGCATTGTCTGACATTCAGTCTAAATCTGGATTTTTTAAAATAATTGGATCCTATCCAAAGACAATTTAACTCTTGGGTCATAACGTTTATCCCCATGGAAAAATCTCCTTTACCTCTAAATTGTGTTCGTACGATTGCTCCTTACCAGCCCGGTAAACCGATAGACGAGCTTGCGCGAGAGTTATCACTTGATCCTGACGCCATCGTTAAGTTGGCGTCGAACGAGAATCCGCTAGGTTGTAGTAAATCTGTGATGGAAGCTTTCAGTAAGGAGCTGAAGGAGGTGGCACGCTATCCGGATGGTGGTGGTTTTGAGCTCAAGCGTCAGTTGAGCTGTAAATTAGGTATTCCGTCTGACTGTTTGATTTTGGGTAATGGATCGAATGATGTACTCGAAATCGCTTCTATTGCCTTTTTGGATCGAGATTATTCTGCGCTTTATTCAGAGTTTTGTTTTGTGGTCAATAAACTGGCCACTCAAAGTCGTGGTGCTCAGGGTATTGAAGTGCCCGCCACGAATTATGGACATGATCTAGGACGCATGTTGGATGCAATTCAGGATAATACCCGTGTTATTTTCATCTCAAACCCTAATAATCCGACCGGCACATTTTTGGCGCCTCGAGATGTGCTTGATTTTATAGGACAAATTCCAGCGCATATATTAGTAATTCTGGATGAGGCGTACTACGAGTATTTGCCCCCAGAACTGCAGTCGGAAAGTGTCAGCTGGGTTAAACGTTTCCCAAATCTTCTTGTGACACGCACATTTTCAAAGATATACGGTTTGGCATCACTTAGAGTCGGATACGGAATCACTAATCCCAATGTTGCCGAAATGCTGAATCGAGTTCGTCAGCCTTTCAATGTCAATAGTTATGGTCTAGCCGCTGCGCGAGCTTCGTTACTGGATGACGATTTTGTTAGGGAGTCGGTACGGATGAATGACCTTGGTATGAAGCAACTTGTGTCTTTGGCGAGAAAGCTAGGCCTAGGGTTCATTCCATCCCGTGGTAATTTTCTGACATTCGAATTTAACCAAAAGGGAATGGAGATTTATCAACGACTGCTCGAGCGTGGGGTTATTGTCAGACCCCTCGGGGGTTACGGCCTCCCTAATCATTTAAGAGTGAGTATTGGTTTAACGGAAGAAAATAAACAGTTTTGTGAAGCGCTTGAAGTTGTACTCAGTGAAAAGGGCTAGCAGGTAATAGTGGTGATGGAAAAATTTCATGTAGAACAACTCACCATCATAGGAGTTGGCTTGATTGGAGGGTCAGTGGCTTCGCGGTTAAAGCGCGATGGATCAGTCGGAAAGGTCGTGGGAGTCGGTCGTAGTATTCAAAACATGAGTTTTGCGCTTCAGGCAGGCTTAATTGATGAGGTGGCTACAGACATTCAATCAGCGGTTAAAAATGCGAGCATGGTGCTAGTTGCTGTGCCGGTGAAGCAGGTTGAGTCGGTCTTGCATGAAATTAAATTGAGCGCTAATTCTTCAGCCATCATAACGGACGTTGGGAGTACCAAAGGCGATTTTAAGCGAATGGTCGAAGAGATTATTCCTGAGCGAGCGGGGTTTGTCGTACCTGGGCACCCTATAGCTGGTTCGGAAAAAACGGGAGCGTCAGCTGCCAACGCAAATTTGTTCTTAGAGAAGAATGTGGTTTTATGCCCATTGTCACAAACTCTTCCTGCGGCATTAAGTGCCGTTAGCGATTTGTGGCAATCCTGTGGCGCTCATGTGAGTACGATGTCGGAAGAAAAACACGACAAAATTTTTTCTGCAGTCAGTCATTTGCCCCATGTGGTTTCTTATGCTCTAGTAGAAATGATGAATCGTAGAAGTGATTCCGCAGAATTGTTTGATTTTGCAGCAGGTGGATTTCGTGATTTTTCTCGAATTGCCGGTAGCTCAGCTGAAATGTGGACCGATATTTGTCGAGCTAACCATGAGCATATTATTAATGACGTTGATTCATTTATTGCGAGTCTTGAAACGATTCGTGAATTGTTGCACTTAGGGAATTACGGTGAGTTACAGGAGATATTTGCTGCTGCTGCTGTCGCTCGTAATAACTGGGCAGCTAAGCAATGATCCTTTCTCGGGACGATGAAAAAATTGTTTTAGGAGCTCCTTATGGCGCTGGTGGGGTTGTTGTTGTTCCAGGGTCAAAGAGTATTTCTAATCGCGCACTCCTTCTTGCGGCACTCTCAATCGGCCCCACTGAGGTCAAGGACCTACTTCATTCGGACGACACACAAGTCATGATCGAAGCACTGCGCACATTAGGCTTAAAGATCTCTGCTGTCGATGATACGACGAGCATAATTGGGTGTGGTGGTGTATTTCCGAATCGGGTGGCTGAATTATTTTTGGGTAATGCGGGCACTGCTGTTCGTACTTTAGTGCCTGTCCTTGCACTTGGCCAAGGTCAATACGATATTCGTGGGGTGCCTCGAATGCATGAACGACCTATAGGGGACCTGGTTGATGCGTTAATGAATATTGGGGCTGACATCAGCTATCAGAATCAAAAGGGTTTTTTGCCGCTAAAAATAAGACAAAGTAAGGCAGTAAAAGTTGATGAGCCCATCGAAGTGCATGGTGATGTTTCGAGTCAGTTTTTGACCGGCCTATTGTTGGCGCTTCCTTTGTTAAATAGAAGTGTTTCGATAAAAATTAAAGGTACATTAGTCTCAAAGCCATACGTTCAAATTACGTTAGACCTGATGAGACTGTTTGGTGTTTCGGTAGAGAACGTCAATTGGTCAGAGTTTCATATTGATGGGGGGCAGGTGTATTGCAGTCCTGGTGCTCTGGAGATTGAGGGTGATGCAAGCAGTGCTTCCTATTTTTTTGCGGCAGGTCTCCTTGGCGGAGGGCCAGTTGTCGTAAAAAACGTTCCAAAAAATAGTATACAAGGAGATATCCAGTTTTTAGATGTCTTGAGCCGAATTGGTGCTGATGTCAGCTGGAGCGAAGTAGGTGTATCCGTTTCAATGCCAAAACATAATCGTGTGAAAGCATTTGACTTAGATCTTAACCATATTCCAGACGCAGCAATGACACTAGCTGTGATCGCGTTATTTGCTGATGGGCCCTGCCAGCTTACAAACATTGAGAATTGGCGCGTGAAAGAGACTGATCGATTGTCCGCTATGGCGACGGAACTTAGAAAGCTGGGTGCTGAAGTGAAGGAAGGGATTGGTAGTTTGGAGATTGTACCGCCGACATCACTTACGAATGATGTGTGCATTGATACCTATGACGACCATCGTATGGCTATGTGTTTCTCGCTCATTTGCTTCGGTGACCTGAATATTACGATTAATGATCCGATGTGCGTTAGCAAAACATTCCCACATTATTTTGATGTTTTAGAGTCTGTGCTCCAAGCGCCAGTGATTACGATTGATGGCCCTAGCGGTTCGGGCAAAGGTACGGTCGCAAAAAAAATTGCAGAAAGATTAGGTTTCTCATACCTAGACAGCGGTGCGTTATATAGAGGAATTGGACTTTGCTATTTGACTAGTGGCGAGAAACTTGATCTTGATGATAGTGCTGCTGTCGAAACTTTTCTCAGTGGCATCAGTTTAGAATTTTCTGGCGCCTTACTGTTTGTAAACGGTGAGGACGTGTCGCGCCGTATTAGAACGGAGGAAGTCTCTATGGCGGCGAGTAAAGTGGCGAAAAGCGAGGCTATTAGAAGCCAACTATATCGTATGCAAAGGGGTGTCAGACGAGCTCCAGGTTTAATTGCTGATGGACGAGATATGGGGAGCACTGTATTTCCTGACGCCAAGTTGAAAATATTCCTCACAGCTTCTTTAGATGAGAGGGCTAGAAGACGTTACATGCAGTTGGTGGAAAGTGACAGCCGTGTTACCATGGAGGGTCTTGTCGCCGAGATGGGGGAAAGAGACGCTGCTGATGGGTCTCGTGAATCCTCTCCGATGCGTCAGGCAAAGTCCGCTATTGAGCTTGATAGTACAGATAAGGGAGTCGACGAAGTGGTCCAGATTGTCATGAGTAGTTTCATAGACGCTGGCTAAACGGCGACGGTCTGGCTGGTACAACCTTGCTTGATGTGCGTTTTTTTTAACTTTAATCGAGAGAATCCAACTTACTAATTTGTTGAGTTGACGTTCCCCAAAAAATATTTTATGACAACCACTGATATTGAAATTCCAGTAGCCGAGAGTTTTGCTGCAATGTTTGAAGAGAGCTTGTTGCGCCAAGAAATGCGCGCAGGCGAGGTGATAACGGCCGAAGTCACACGCATCGATCATAATTTTGTTGTGGTTAATGCAGGGTTGAAGTCCGAGAGTTACATTGCGCTTGAAGAATTTAAAGATGATAAGGGAGTACTTGAGGTACAACCCGGCGATTATGTATCGGTGGCTATTGAATCAATAGAGGATGGGTATGGTGAGACAAAACTATCGCGTGAAAAAGCCAAAAAGATGGCTGCGTGGTTGGGTCTAGAGAAGGCCATGGAAGATGGTGCAATTGTTGAAGGTTTCGTGTCTGGTCGTGTTAAAGGCGGACTTACCGTCACCTTGGATAGTATTCGCGCATTCTTACCAGGATCACTGGTGGATGTCCGACCAGTCAAGGATACGACGCCTTACGAAGAAAAAACACTTGAATTTAAGGTGATCAAATTAGATCGACGTCGAAATAATGTTGTCGTGTCCAGACGTGCGGTTCTGGAAGATAGTCTCGGTGAGGAGCGCCAGAAAATCCTAGAATCTCTAGAAGAAGGTGCTGTAGTTAAGGGTATCGTTAAAAATATTACAGACTATGGTGCCTTTGTTGATCTTGGTGGAATTGATGGTTTGCTGCACATCACTGATTTGGCATGGCGAAGAGTTAAGCATCCTTCTGAGGTGGTAAATATCGGTGATGAATTAGAAGCTAAAGTGCTCAAATTTGATCAAGAGAAGAGTCGTGTCTCGCTTGGTTTGAAGCAATTGGGCGAAGATCCATGGACTGGTCTATCAAGAAGACTGCCTAAAACGACTAGACTGCACGGAAAAATATCTAATTTGACCGATTATGGAGCATTTGTTGAGATCGAGCCTGGAATTGAAGGTCTCGTTCACGTCTCTGAAATGGACTGGACGAACAAAAATGTACATCCAGCTAAAATCGTGCAGCTCGGTGATGAAGTAGAAGTCATGATTCTGGAGATTGATGAGGACCGACGTCGTATATCTCTTGGAATGAAGCAATGCACACCAAACCCTTGGGATGAGTTTGCGGCTACCGCGGCAAAAGGAGATCGTGTTAAAGGGTCCATTAAATCCATTACAGATTTTGGTATTTTCATCGGTCTTCCTGGAGGTATTGATGGATTAGTGCACACATCAGACCTTTCTTGGACAGAGGCTGGAGAGGATGCTGTTCGGAACTACAAAAAAGGTGACGAGGTCGAGGCCGTTATCTTATTAATTGATGTTGAGCGAGAACGTATTTCTCTTGGTGTGAAACAACTAGAAGAAGATCCTCTTGGTAATGTTGTTTCTGATTTTGAGAGAGGTTCCGTACTAGAAGGTACTGTGAAATCTGTAGATGCCAAGGGTTTAGTCATTGATCTTGGTGGTGATGTAGAGGGATTTATTAAGGTTTCAGACTTGTCGCGAGATAAAAATGCATCAACCGATGCCTACTCCGTGGGACAAACTGTACCAGCAATGGTCAGTTCTGTGGACCGTAAAACTCGTATAGTTAATCTCTCAATCAAAGCGAAAGATGCAGCAGAAGAAGCCGCGGCAATTAAGAAACATGCATCGGATACTGATGTAGAAAATGCTGGCACTACGAATCTGGGTGCTTTACTTAAGGCGAAAATGGAAAATAACTAAGTGCCCGTTAGAATTAAATTTATTGAGAAGGCGCAGTGTGAATGACAAAATCTGAGCTGATAAGTCGCCTCTCGGTGAGGTTGCCCTCTTTTAAAGAGGAAGATGTCACTTTTTCCGTAAGTTTGATGTTAGAGGCTTTACGTGCCACGTTGGAAAAAGGGCAGCGCGCCGAGATTAGAGGGTTTGGTAGTTTTACTGTAAATTATAGACCGCCCCGAAATGGGAGGAATCCTAAGAGCGGTGAGCAAGTCTCTGTTCCATCCAAATACGTGCCCCACTTTAAGCCCGGTAAAGAGCTCAAGGATAGAGTGAATGCCAAAGCTGGAGCGTGAATATAAGTTCTGGTTAGAGATGGGTTTGGCAACAGTTAGACAAGTCGAAAAAGCGGTCGAAAATTCCTCGATCGCTTTTTTTATATGCTTTGTAATTTCATAACTGTATAAGAAGAGGCGTTATAGCATGATGAGATTTCTATCCGGCTTATTCAAACTATTCCTTTTTGCTGTGATTTTTATTTTTGCAGTTTATAATTTTGACTTGGTGACATTACGATTTGCTAACGTTTATGAGTTTCATTTGCCATTAGCTGTGGTTATATTTATGGTTTTTATTTTAGGTCTTGTTCTGGGAACTACGATGACTTGGGTCAATAGACTAACGTTAAAGAAGAGCCAAAAAAGCTAGAGGCCTATCCGATGGAATTTGAAAACTGGTGGTTGCTCTCTTTTCCGTTGTTTTTTTTGCTGGGTTGGCTCGCAGCTAAGATCGATGTGAAACAAATTGTAAATGAGACGAGAGAAATTCCATCGACATACATCGAAGGGTTGAATTTTCTACTCAATGAAGAAAAAGATAAAGCCATTGAGGTTCTAGTTAAGCTATCCCTCGCAGAACCAGATTCCGTTGAGTTGCAGTTTGCTGTTGGTGGTCTATTTCGTGACAAAGGTGAGATGCAACGTGCTTTGACGGTGCATCAGGGCTTACTAGACAAGCCAGATTTAACTAGTGTGGAAAGGAATCGAGCGGTTCTTGCCGTGGGCCAAGATTTTTTTAAGTCGGGCATGTATGATCGAGCTGAAGAGTTCCTTAAGCGTGTTGGAGGAAAGGAATATGTGTCGGAGGCGCTAAGTCTCCTGATAGATCTATACGTGAACCAGAATGACTGGATTCAAGCTATAGAGGTGGCTCGAAAATTACAAGCAACTACGGGTGAGTCAAAACGTGTCGAGGTGGCACATTTTATGGTCGAAATCGCTCTAAGCTATAAAGAGAAAGAAGACTATAACCAAGCTCAAGATTGGCTTTATAAAGCTATAGACGAAAATCCGATAGCCCCTAGGCCTAGAGTTGTGTTGGGTGATCTCCTTAAAGTTCAAGGCCGTTATCATGAAGCCGTTCATGAATGGGTTAAATTAGAGGAATATGCCTCAGATTATTTGGGGCTTATAGTGGGCTCACTGATTGAGTGCCACGATAGGTTGGGAACTCGAAAGCAATGTTTAGAAAAACTGAAGGAAATCATCAAGGTGGTCCCTAATCATGACTTGTTAGAGGCGACTTTTAATTTAAGTTTCGAGTTAGAAGGACACGAAGCTTCGCGAGAGCTCGCGCGCCAATTCTTGAGAAAAACTTCGAACATTACTTGGGCTGTTCCCATTCTTGAGTTGATAAAAAATGACTCAAGTGAAAGCTATCTCGATGACGTGAATTTACTTATTCAGGTGACAAAGTATCATGCCCAAGATGCTGGTCATGTGTGTGGTAATTGTGGCTTTCATGCTCAAGCACACTACTGGCGTTGTCCGGCATGCAGGCTTCTGGATACTTATGTGCCATCATCATTTCAAGTCGGAGTAAATGCGTGAAATCAAAAGTTATTGTTGCTCTAGATTTTGCAAGCGAGAATCATCTGATAAGCTTTGTTGACCGTGTTGACCCTGAGCTATGTGGTCTTAAAATCGGTAAGGAACTGTTTACTGCCCTTGGTCCTCGACCGGTCGAAATGCTCGTCAAGAAGGGTTTTTCTGTATTCTTAGATTTGAAGTATCACGATATTCCTAATACCGTTGAGCGAGCTTGTGCCGCTGCCCGCGATCTTGGCGTTTGGATGGTCAATGTACATGCCTTAGGTGGAGCAGAGATGATTCAGGCTGCGAGAAGTGGACTTGGAAATGCTCCAAATCGATCTTTGCTAACTGCGGTAACCATATTGACTTCAATGGATGCAGCGGGCCTCAGGACAATTGGATTTAATCTGGAACCTGTGGAAATGGTCAAGCGATTAGCATGTCTAGCTCAAAAATCTGGGGCGGATGGAGTGGTTTGCTCGGCTAATGAAGCTAAGGAACTTAATATATTGTTTGGTGAAAATTTTATTAAAGTAACTCCAGGTATCCGTCCGTCAGGGTCTCCTACCGACGACCAGAAGCGTATAATGACGCCCTCTGAGGCGATGGAACAGGGCGCTGATTATCTTGTGATTGGTCGCCCGATCACTCAAGCGCAAGACCCTGTAAGCGTATTGACCTCGGTCATACGAGATATAGACAATAGCGTATAAGTTTGACGTATAAAAAACCAAGTACACTTCCTAGTTGTGGGTTTAGGTTTGCCATTTATGGACATTAATCAATTAAAACAAAGACTACAATCTGCTCGAATTCTTGTTGTAGGAGATGTAATGCTGGATCGTTATTGGTTTGGTAGTGCTGATCGAATTTCTCCTGAGGCACCTGTGCCAGTGGTGCGTGTAGATAAGACTGAATATCGACTGGGTGGTGCTGGTAATGTCGCATTGAATATTGCCGAACAAGGAGTGCAGGTACAGTTGCTTTCGGTAAGGGGTGATGATCAGGAGGGCCGAGAGTTAGAGGTACAGTTAAAACGTAATCATATCGAGTCACACTTACTGATTGATAAACAGCTCTCCACTACGATTAAGACTCGTGTGATCGCACAGCACCAACAATTAGTGCGGATTGATTTCGAAAGTACACCAACAAACGAAATTCTGAATCAAACCTTAAAGCGTTATGTTGATCTGGTAATGGGCGCAGATGCGATTGTATTCTCAGATTACGGTAAAGGAGGCTTGCAGCATATTGCTCAAATGATTATCGAGGCAAAAAATGCCGATAAATGCGTGCTTGTTGATCCTAAGGGTATTGATTTTGATAAGTATTGTGGCGCTTCATACATTACACCGAATACGGCTGAGTTGAGAAATGTTGTTGGCCCATGGCAATCTGAGGAAGAGCTCACTCAAAAAGTTAATACATTGCGTGAAGACCTCGACTTGAAGGGTTTGTTGCTCACTCGTAGCGAGGAGGGTATGAGCTTATTTCGTGAAGGGCACTCGCTGAACTTCCCCACTTCAGCGCAGGAAATTTATGATGTGAGTGGTGCAGGAGATACTGTGATTGGCATTTTAGCGGCAATGCTGGCAAGTGGTTGTGATATCGAGCAGTCAGTGGGCCTTGCTAACCGAGCCGCTGGTATTGTGGTGGGTAAGCTTGGAACTGCCACGGTAAACTTTGATGAGCTTTTTCCCGAGGGTGAGTATTAGATGTCAGTGATTGTAACGGGTGGTGCGGGTTTCATCGGTTCGAATTTGATTCGAGGGCTGAACGCGCGTGGCATCGTAGATATTTGGGTTGTAGATAATATTGGTTCTACTCATAAATTTAAAAATCTAATAGGCTGCCAGTTTAAGCAGTATTTGGATAAAGATGAGTTTCGTAATCTCTTACGCGATAATAAATTTGACGCTAAAGTTTCCACAATTTTTCATCAGGGAGCGTGTTCAAATACGATGGAATTGAATGGTAATTATATGATGGATAATAATTATCAATACTCAATTGATCTGTTGGAATATGCAATTCGAAACGAGATCAATTTTATTTATGCGTCATCTGCTGCGGTTTATGGCGGGGGCACACAGTTTGGAGAAGATAAGGTTAACGAATCCCCGTTAAATGTATATGGTTATTCAAAATTCCTTTTTGATGAACTGGTCCGAGAAAGACTGCATGGAGCGAAATCACAAATAGTTGGATTGAGATATTTCAACGTGTATGGTCCTAGAGAACATCATAAAGCCCAAATGGCGTCAGTCTCATATCATTTATTTAGCCAGATGTGTGAGGGTGGTGCGTTGAAGTTGTTCGAGGGTAGTGGTGGATACTCTGCAGGCGAGCAAAGACGAGACTTTGTATATGTGGACGATGTAGTTAAGGTAAATCTAGAATTCTTAGATAATTCGGATCGATCCGGTATCTATAATTGTGGCACTGGCCAATCACAAACCTTTAACGAAGTGGCAGAAGCAACTATAAACGCTGTGAGAAAAAAGCGTGGAGAAGGTTTGCTGTCGCTTGATGAAATGTTGGACCAACAGATCATCACATATCGTTCTTTTCCGGATGGTTTGGAATCAAGATATCAGAGTTTCACCGAGGCGAATTCCGCAAAGCTAAAAGCTTCTGGGTCGGAAGTAATTTTTCAAGATGTTGCGTCGGGGATAGAGGCTTACGTCGATTACCTGTCTACATCGAATTTTTCTTAAAGTGTAATACATTTTAAATGTCATATAAAACACTCAATGATTTAGTTGGCAATACGCCTTTAGTCCGATTAAAACGAATGCCCGGTCACACGACTAACTTTGTTTTAGGCAAGCTTGAGGGTAATAATCCCGCTGGGTCAGTAAAAGATCGTGCTGCGTTGTCGATGATCATGAAAGCTGAAGAAGCTGGACGCATTAAACCAGGAGATACACTTATCGAAGCGACTTCAGGTAACACCGGTATCGCCCTAGCAATGGTGGCGGCGATGCAGGGTTATAAGATGATCTTGGTGCTGCCAGAAAATGCATCTATCGAGAGAAGACAGACGATGGCTGCATTTGGCGCTAAATTCATACTCACACCCCAGCCTCAAGGTATGGAGGGTGCGCGGGATATAGCTCAAGATATGCAAGCACGTGGAGAGGGCGTTATTCTTGATCAATTTTCCAATACCGATAATCCACTGGCACACTACGACAATACTGGTCGAGAGATATGGGAGCAGACAGAAGGGCGCATCACTCATTTTGTGTCGAGTATGGGTACTACAGGTACGATCATGGGCGTGTCTCGATATTTAAAGGCTAAAAATCCAGAAATTCAAATTATCGGTTGCCAACCCACGGACGGATCTCAAATACCAGGGATCAGAAAGTGGCCAGAGGCGTACTTGCCGAAAATTTTTGATTCAAAACGAGTTGATCGAGTAATCGAGGTGTCGCAGACAGACGCAGAAGAGACGACACGTCGAATGGCAAAGGAAGAAGGGATTTTTTGTGGGATTTCGGCGGGTGGTGCGATGTGGGTTGCTTTGCAGTTAAGCACGACCCTTAAAAATGCGACGATAGTCTCGATTGTTTGTGACAGGGGAGACCGTTATTTGTCAACGGGTGTTTTTCCTGCCGAATGATGTATTTCGTACGTTTCCGACTTTAATTTTTGATGTTGAGTTAATTTCACTTATTCTTGGAGTTCGTCGAATAAGAAATTATGGCGAATGGCTTAGTAATTCTGAAATCCCAAGGCATAGCCTTTAGGAACGATTCAAAAAAATAGGCTCAGAGTTATGTTCACTATCAATTGGTGAACGCTGGGCAAAATTCTACAAGCTTAGGTGTAATACGTTGGGTACTGTTATGGAAGTTTTGATTGAATCCGTCGACCATGAAGCACGTGGTATTGGCCGTCATGAAGATAAAGTTATCTTTGTTGATAACGCTCTGCCTCAAGAGACCGTGGGTGTCGAGATAAAGAGACGCAAACCAAGCTTTGAAACCGGAGTCTCTACTTATATTAATTCTCCTTCCTCTTCGCGTATAAAACCAAAATGTTCGTATTTTGGTGTATGTGGTGGCTGTAGTTTTCAACACGTCAATTCAAAAACACAGATCGCCATCAAACAGCGGGTACTTGAAGATGCGTTGAGCCGTATTGGTAAGGTTCATCCAGAGCAGATGTTGTCGCCGATTTGTGGCCCCACGTTTAACTATCGTTCTCGTGCTCGTCTGTCGAGCCGTTATGTAATAAAAAAAGAAAAAGCTCTGGTTGGTTTTCGCGAAAAAGGTAAAAGCTATGTTGTGGATATGGTCTCTTGTGAGGTCTTGCCTAAGCATATTTCAGCACTCTTGCCGGTCTTAAGATCTTTAGTAGACTCATTCTCCATTCGAGAACGAGTGCCTCAAATAGAGGTGGCCTGTGGCGATGCTGTTGATGTCCTAGCTTTTAGGATTCTGGAAGATTTGGCGGAAGATGATGTAAAGGCATTGAAGCAATTCGGTGAGAAGCATGATGTGGTCATTTTCACGCAACGCGGAGGACCCGGGACGCTGAGTCAAATTTATCCTAAACTTCCAGTTGCTTTAACTTACAGCATCCCTGACATGAACCTGACATTTGAGTTTGGATTGTCAGAGTTTACGCAAGTGAACACAGATGTGAATTCGGTATTGGTTCGTCGCGCAATTAACCTACTCAAGTTGCAACCGGGTGAGCGCGTCGCAGATTTATTCTGTGGCTTAGGTAATTTCTCATTAGCTATTGCTAGGAGTGGTGCAGAAGTTGTTGGGCTTGAGGCGAATCAAGAACTGATTGATCGGGCAACCGGCAATGCCGCTCGAAATCAATTGTCTGATCGCTGTGAATTTCTTGTTGCAAATCTTTTTATAGAAGGGTGTCCCGCTTATCAAGCGCTTAGGGACATTGATAAGTTGCTGATTGATCCGCCACGTGATGGAGCAATGGAGCTCATTAAGAGTATAGGTATTAATGGCCCTAAAAAAATAGTGTATGTATCTTGCAACCCGGCTACCTTAGCGCGAGATGCAGGCATACTGGTGCATGAGCACGGTTATCGCTTAACTTCAGCGAGTATCGTTAACATGTTTCCCAATACGTCTCATGTTGAATCTATCGCATCCTTTGAGAAATAAAAAAGCGCTATAAATAGCGCTTTTTTAAAACTGTATTGGTTGTTAGTCCCGATTGCCTGCCAGGGCCATTAGTAAGTGCAGTAGGCTTACAAATATATTAAATAAGCTCATGTAAACACCTGTGGCCGCCATGAGGTAGTTCGTTTCACCGCCGTTGACGATGCGGCTTACATCGTGCAAAAGGAACATCGAGAAGACCGCGACGGCCAGAGCCGATATCGTTAGCGCTAAGGCGGGTATCTGTAGGAACATGTTTGCGAACATGGCAATGATAAGTACCATCATGCCCACAAATAGGAACTTACCCATAAAGCTGAAATCACGTTTGGATGTGGTTGCGATTACGCTCATGACAACCATAATACCTCCGGTTCCAGCTGCGGCTAAACCGATGAGTTCAGGTCCATTTCTCAAGGAAAGTGCTATGTTTAAAATTGGACCTAACCACCATCCTAGGATAAAGGTCATGCCGAGAAGTAACGCAGCACCAAGACCGCTATTGCGATTTGCGGCAATCGCATAT
Source organism: uncultured Pseudomonadota bacterium (assembly GCA_913057675.1). Lineage (GTDB taxonomy): Bacteria > Pseudomonadota > Gammaproteobacteria > Burkholderiales > Eutrophovitaceae > Eutrophovita. The sequence goes on from CAJXOL010000006.1 coordinate 18,400, forward strand.
TGTAAGCCGATGACGGCGCCTAACATGACGAGTGAACTCATGATGGGATGCTTAAAAACAATGCCACTCGAAGCCATACCGACAAAAGCCCCAATAATTGTGGGGACCATAGTGAGAGCGAGCATTAGGTAAGTGTTTTTTAGGACTTTTAACTGTTGAGCTCCTAAGACACCACCAGCAGATGAAGCAGGAATGTTTGATTGCATTTGGTTTACAGCTCCTTTTTTTAGAGAAAGTTGAACTCCATCAGTCAATGTCTCTAACGCTGACTGATACTTACTAATCCTACATGTGTTCTTATTATAAAGAAATAAGAGAAGATTTCTGAGATTTTAGCTTGGTTAATACGTACAAAATAGGAGATAATAATGCTTCGGAAGCGTGGCAGAGCGGTTGAATGCACCGGTCTTGAAAACCGGCAAGGGCGTGAGTCCTTCGTGAGTTCGAATCTCACCGCTTCCGCCAATTATATACTTCTAGCCATTCTCGCAATCCAAAATAAAAAAATTAGTATAAACATCAACAATATGCACAAAGTTTATAGGGTATGCGCGACCCATTACGACCTTGCCCATGAATGTATCTGTAAAAAAATAAAGGGTGTTGAGTGTGAGCCTCTACGAATCAAGTGCCCGATAGTCACTCGCTATTCTTATTCCCATTGTCTTCTTGCATCTTTTAATAATCCTGTGCATATCAGACATCGCCGCTGAAGTCTCCTTTGAAGCCTCGTTTTTTCGAACCACCATCACATTCGGATAACTAAACCTTATGTAGACCGCTTCTCCGCGGGTGTTTAGTTTTTTCTGGAATTAGTTCCGCTCTTCCTAATTAGCCCATGAAAAAAGATTGAGAAACCCAGAACAGGCTATATAAGTCTATAAGTTAAATTTCGATTGTTATCTAAGCTGCCTGCGTGAGGTTGGCAGTAATGTAGAACAAGCAGTCTATAGTTTGGCTTAAGTGTGCCGCTAAAAATAAAATAATGACAATCTTAAGACTTAGATGGCTAGGGATGTAATTAGAAAAAAATACTAAGGCACTTTCGTTTCTCTTTTTTATTTTAACCATAGGGTCATACGATGATTTTCGATAATCTACGTAGGGAAATTTCAAAAGTAAGTCGCGATAAAACAAAGCTCGGTGGATACGAGGTTCGCACAAGCCGAATGTCGAAGTGATTCGCTAGAGGTATACCTGTGATTATTGTGGCTGGCCTAATGATTTCCGGTTGTGCAGGGACGCTCGATCATAAGCCATTCGTTACCAAGATGCCTGATCAACAACTCACTGTGATCACTGGATATTCCGAGGCCTCAGATACGATCATCTCTGACGCAGCAAGTACGGCTGTGATTTGCAAAACACCAAGCGCGCATGCAATCCGAACCGCTGCAGAAGCGGGGAGTATTAGCCTTGTCACGGTAGGAGATGATTCTACGGATTCGGAATCAGAACAAGAGGGCGGGATTGAAATGAAAGGCAGAACAGCGTCACTGCTGATGACGCAAGAGATCATGTACCGATTTTGTGAATTAAGCCGTAATGCGAAATTGACTAAACCTGAGCAAATTGATTTATTTAAAACCATCCTTGGAGTTGTGGAAGGTCCATGGGATAACCTCTCGGTCAACGAGCGCGCAACTGAGGCCCAAGTGTTTTCAGTCGCGGATCAAGCCATAACAACGCCAGACCCCACTGACGCGGATTCTACTGATGCGAATTCTACTGATGGTTAACTTTTCAAATAATACGAAAAGATTCCAATGAAAATATTCTCAATAGCAGCCTCAGCCATAGTGTGCTTTCTTTGTTTATGGGCAACGCCAAGTTCCGCATACGAACGAGTGAGGATCTACAATCACTCCCTTATGGAATTTGACGTAGAGGTATCTTATTTTTATTGCGCGGGAGATAGATGGCGCATACTTGCGGGCAAAATTAAAATCGAGAACGGAATAATCGTCCCTAGTGTGTCCCAAGCACCCGAGACGCGTGGTAAGTGTCTCATAAAGAATATTCGGGTCAGATCGGACAAAGCGCAGGTCCAGATTAATCCTTATTCGAGCATTAGTGGTACCTACGAGCACACATTTCACCTCATAAAAATGAAACATGGGAAGTCATGGCTGTTTAGGATTAAAACGGATTCTAAACTGCATCAAGTTTGTGGAAAATTGCCTCTATCTGCATGTAAGTATGTCGACGTTCGATCGCCGAAACCTTCCAAATAATTGGTCAAATAGAGCTTAAAAATACTGTTTGAAGGCACGTGCATTCAAGAATCTATAAAATTGAACTTCTGGGTTCGTATTTTGTCGTATTTTTAACAATGCCAAGTCTTGAGGAGTAGTAGTGGAACAATCAAAATTAAGAATCAAAATTGGCTGGCTTGCAGGAATATGTGCTGGAGCATGTGCGGTTTGGTTACCGTTGGGTGTTCTCGAATATGTTCCTTTTGTGTTTGAAATACCCGGGGAAACGATGCTTCGATCACATGCAGGATTGGCGGTAGGGTCGTTAATGGTAGCGGCATGGGGTTTCTGGGAAAAATAACTTAAAAATAGATTTAAGAGGAGAGAGTCAATGGTCAAAGTTTCAGATATGTTCATATTAATTGCTGTATTAATCTCATTTGCGGTTTCGGCATACCTGTGGTTTTCTGGCAATAAAGAGGAGGGTTTATTTACTGCAACTTGGGTAACTTCAATTCTTTGCTTTGGTATCTACTTCAACGTTTTAGCGTTAAAGAAAGGGAAAAAGTGAGTGATAATCTAATTCTAATTGTTGGCCTTTTCTGTACTGCTCTTACTATTCTTGGCGCCATCATGACTGTTCAGGAGTTCAAAAAACAGAGCGAGGGTGATTGATTTGCATCTAAGCAATTGAAAAATATATATTTATTATAAAAAAAGACCACTTTTTAAAGTGGTCTTTTTTTATAATACCCACCATAATTTTTGTCTCTGCACTTTGGTTTTGACATGTGACCCATGTCGACATTGATTGCAAACTTCATGTAATTGTGCAATTGTTTTCTTGGTTCGTTAGACGGTAACGGATTTTAAACATAGAAAAGGAGCTGATTCGGCCCATTAATAGCGATGCCCGGGCCTACTATTAATTATTCTGGAGGGGACCTCAATGTATTTAAGTAAAGGAGCGGCTACAGCTTTCACCATTGTATTGTCAATGAGCATTCAAACGGCATATGCTGGAGCGAATGATCCATTAGAGGGGCCAATTTACGATGTGCCTTTGACTGATAATTGGGCACCATCGAAATATTGGGGGGCTGGTGATAAGGCGGGCAGCGCTAATCACATGAAAGACTCTAACAATGTGCAAAGAGCACTTGCGACCGTGAAGAAATTTAAAGCAATCAGTGTTGGGAAGTACTATCACAAAGAGGCACCTGCTTTTGGGCCGCGGGGTTGGAATATGACGATACCTGGAACTCCAACAGGCGGACCATTCGGTGTAAATGCGCTTTTCTATCATGATGAATTAGTGACAACTGAAATTGGGCAGATTCAGACACAGTTTGATGGCCCTGGACACATTGGTGTGAACACTTCAAACGGAATGTTCATGTATAACGGGTTTAATCCAATGAATCCAGAGAATGGCTACGAGCGGGGCGCTGGCGGACGTGTTGTCGGTTTGGGTGATGCCGGAGTAGAGAATATTGCTCAAACTGGTTTTGTGTGCCGACTGGTTGTATTGGATGCAGTTGCCTACAAGAAAAAAATTGGCCAAATCTCAGCCAGTGCTGAGATGTTGCCGATTCCGAAGACTTCAGCCGATGTTGGTGGGATTGTCACTGCGGATGATATTGATGGCATTTTGAAGCTGCAAGGTTTAGGACCCATTCAGGCGGGCGATTGTGTTGCACTCCATACAGGGCAGGGTAATACATGGAGCAATGATCGTTATTTGACCATGAGCTCTGAGGAGCGAGCTGCTGCACGAGCAATATTTGCTCAAGGTGAGCCTGGGTTTGGTATTTCTGCTTGTGAGTATTTTGGCCAGAGAAATATTGCACTCACGATGGGGGACACCTCAGCAAATGATGCTCAACCAGGCAATGAGGTTGAAGGTTGGGCTGTACCATGTCACACCGAGCTCCAGGTCAAATATGGTGTGTGGAACCTTGAAAATGTAGACACGAAATCGTTGGTTGATAACAAGGTTCATGAGGGAGCATTCATTTGGTCTCCATTGCGCATTATTGGTGCAACGGGTTCGCCTGGAAATCCTATCGTGCTCTACTAATAGTTACGAATGAGTGGCGTAAGGTGTGCGTCATTTAACCGTTTTTTTGTGGCCGGTTGGGTTTTAGCTCAGCCGGCTTTTTAAAGTATCGCTCATTACTTTTGTGTCATCTTTTTTGAACTATGACTATAGCGAAGTATTATTTTCAGGCTTCTTTGAAGTTTGCATTGTGTTGGTTTTTATTTGTGGCTTATTCTGTATGTGCTCATCCCGGAGATGAGAATTCGATAGTCACCAATTTTGATTGTGATAAATCTTATCCTAATATGATTGATGCCTTGCCCTCTCCATTAAGGGAATTTGCTGCACTCAAATGTTTTGGTAATGGTCAAGTGATCATGACTAAGTCGAATTGGTCATGGCGATATTCAGGAAGTTTTTTCGATATACCTCGTATACCGGCTAGTGCACATGATGAAATGGCTGCTATTCCTCCACCCTACTATTTCTCTAATATAAAGGTTGGTGAGATACGACCAGAAAATGTGAGCCGGTATTTGGATAAATTGATGGCTGACATTGTCACGTTCAGACCCCAACTTGAAATCACTAAATTATACGATGTTGAGCTGACGAATAATCATGAAAGCATCATTCGCTTGTTCATCGCGTTAGAGATAAAAGGTAATGGTTGGCTACTCGTTTGCAACCCAGACTGTCGTCCTGAATATGTGATTTTATTCGAAGAGCGTTAAGGTACTTTTATCTAACGTCTGCTGACTTGCTTACTTTTTGGTGATTTTTTGTGGCTTTTTTAAGCCCCACCTTTAGGGTGAGTCGGGTCAATCCACAATACTTCTTCTGGAGCTTCGGCAGGTTCAATATCCATATTGACGGCAATTGCTTCACCATCGCTGCGACATAATACGCATTCAAGTACTTCGTCGTGACTTGCATTAATCTCTTGATGGGGAACAAAGGGCGGCACATAAATGAAATCCCCAGGCCCGGCTTCTGCGCAAAACTCCAGGGATTCTCCCCACCTCATCCGCGCCTTACCTTTAATTACATAAATCACGCTTTCAAGGTGACCATGGTGGTGGGCGCCGGTTTTGGCATTTGCTTCTATCGTGACAGTACCGGCCCATAACTTTTTCGCACCGGTACGTGCAAAGTTAATTGCAGCCTTGCGATCCATTCCAGTCGTTGACGGAACATTACCATCTAATTTATCACTTGTGATGACTTGGACGCCATCGTGTTTCCAGGCTGCTTCACTCATAATTGATATCCAATATTTTATGGCTTTTCTTATGCAGGAATAGAATTCAAGGGATTACTAGATGAAAGCGACTTTCTGAATTTATTGAGGTCTTGAACTGAATTAAAGGTTTGTTTCAGTAGAATACTCATATTATGAAGAATCCTACCAGATACCTTACCTTCCCAATTTTTATCAAACTGGATTTGTTTGTCTAACCAATGCTCTAACCAACCGGGTTCTGGCATTCTGCTTTGTATCGTGTCGTTGGGAAATAAGGCTTCATTGACGTGCAAATTCGTTGGATGTAGTGCTTGATTGGTACGTCGTGCCGCAGCCATGAGGACTCCAATCTTCGCGAAGGCTTTTTGCGCTTCCTCAGTATTGTTAATTAGAGCTTTTTTCATGAATTGAAGGTATGCACCACCGTGCCTGGCCTCATCTTTTGCAATGGTCTCGTAAATCATTTTGATCACTGGCTCCGAGTGCCATTCAGAAGCTCTTTTGTACCAATGGTAGAGCCGAATTTCACCACAGAAATGCAGCATGAGGGTCTCTAAAGGTGGCGCCTTATCAAATTCAAATCTAATTTGATGAAGTTCATCTTCAGTGGGCATTAAGTCTGGTTTGAAGCGTCTAAGATACTCAATCAATACGAGGCTGTGTTTTTGTTCCTCATAAAACCAAATGGACATGAAAGCCGAAAAGTCACTGTCATGTCTGTAATCTCGTAAGAACATTTCTGTGGCCGGGAGAGCTGCCCACTCCGTAATGGCATTCATTTTTATTGTTTTCGCTTGCTCATCGGTGAGTAACGATGGATCAAACTGATCCCAGTTTATATCGTCAAATGTCCAGCGAGCTCTTTCGAAATCAATATAGATTTTCGGATATAGCATTTCGTTGTGTTTTGCTTCCATACCTATGTTGTGTAATCAGTTATTGAAGATCGGAATAATTGAGTTGATAAGTCTTATTATTCTGGCTCTAGGTTTTTGATTAAGTTCAATTTAAACAGTTTATTACTTCATTATTAATATATTCCAAATAGATCATTATTTTAAACTAGATTCATGTCGGTCTGCTTGAACCGATTGTGGGTTTCTTGATTTTTTCTATGGATATTCTCGGTATTGAAAAGATTATTTTAAAAGTCGCATTATTTTTAAATATAAATCAATTGGAATAATATTTAGAAACTTAAATAAAATACTTAATCTTTTCGGGAAGTGTGTCTCAAATTTTCCGCTTTTCAGCCCTTTGATTGTTAACTGGGCTGCGCGCTCAGGTGACATCAGTAAAGGCATTTTAAATTCGTTTTTTTGTGTGAGTCGGGTATTTACAAATCCCGGGGAGATGAGAGATACATCTATGTTGTAACGCTTTAGTTCAAGGTGTGAACTCTGTGCTAAATGGGAGATCGCTGATCGACTGGCCCCATAATCAGAAGCATTGGGGAGTCCTCGATAGGCGGCCAAACTGGAAAACCAACTCCAGTGATATTGTTTGTTTGTTAAAGGGTGTTTAGTCCAGTAGCGCACGATTCTTGGAAATAAGTTAAACGCACTTACTAAATTAATATTCAGTCGTTTTAGTGTTGCTTCCGGGTCAAGACTTAGGACGCCTCCGGGGTGGTATACCGCGGGCAACCAAAACACCGTATCTGGAACCGTTCCTTCTTGAATAAGTAAATCCATAACATGAGCGACATTTTCAGTGCTAGAAACATCCATTGGTAAGATTCTGGCTTTACCTGAAAATTCGTCTTTTAGTCGATTTTCGTTACGTGCAGACACGCTCAATCGAGCCTGCTGTAGTTTGAGGGCTTGGCCAAGAGCAAGTCCAATTCCCTCCGAGGCACCAATAATCCATACATGACGATCTGACCAGTCTTTAATAGGTTTGTTTGATGTGAACATCTCAGTCAGACATTACTTAGAAAAACTAACCACGACATCACCTAAGTGAATGCCAAATTTTGAAAATTTGGCATGATTGACCATCACCCCGGTTTTTGAGATCCACATTTGGTCATCAAATTTAAAGTTTAATTTTTTATCCCCAACTTTGAGGGTGAGTGTGTAAGACCATCGGAGGACATCTTCAATGATGATCCCGGAGGCGATGCCCACGACATCTGGCGCGCTCCCTGACCACTCCGTTTCGCTTATACGGTTAAGTGTCCACGTACGGTTCTCCACTTCACCGTCATTCCATGTGAATGTCTCCTCGAGTGTGCCTGATATGTCGTCGAAGGTTCCGACCGTGAGTACTTCAAAAGTTCGTATTATTTTCCCAGACCTGTCTTGAACAAAACCAGAGCCTTTGGTTTTTCCTGAGAAGAAAGTAACCAAATCAAATGCTGCCATAGTATTCCTTTCCTGTTGTGCAGCTTGCTCATTAGAACAGCCAATGAGAGAAGCAATGACGAAAATGATGGATAAACTAGATGTTATTCGTTGCGTAAATGTGACCATTTTGACGATTATGAATGTGAAGAAGGATTAAAGAAATTGATTTTAAAATGATTGGGCTTAAAAGATAAATTATTGCAAGAGATTCGTGCTTTGGTGTGACTCCGGGCTGGTAGCCCCAAAAGCTCAACAGGGGTAATGCTAATCCAGCCGCCATTGCTAATCCCAACTTCATCAGTAAACCCCATGACCCCATGATCATCGCAGAGCTCTTTTCTTTATTGATAAATTTAATTTTTTTGATTAATAGCATCGAGGTCAGTAATAGTTCTGCGCCCACGAAAAGACCAGTGCCTAAGCATACTAAGGTAAACAACTCGGGGTTAGCATCATTAATCCAGAATCCGGGAACGAACATAATGATCGTCATGCAAAGGCTTAATCTATATAGGTTGATGGTGTTGTAACGCGTAATTTTTTTCTCCCAAAACCATATCCCAATTAGTGCAGAAGTAAAATAAATGGCTAAGAGAGTCCCTCCCATTGCTTGTGATAGCCCCAAGTAATCCGTCACAAAAAACATGAATAGTGTTGCGGCGATCGCATTGGCTAGAGTGCTAATAAAAAGAGGCACCATCAATTGTGCCATTGTTAGGAATACACGCCAGTCGAGATCTTTATTGGGATTTGAGGAATGTTTAATTCTGGGTAAGCTCAGGACACAAAGGCTTGCAACTAAGGTGATGCCGATTAAGTAGATGGAAAATATCTTGGTGTGGGCCGCACTCGACAATACGGAGGCAACAATAACTCCGAGGAGGGTGAATTGTTCCCTTCGACTAACTAATACCGACTGTTCCATCGTGTCGTTCGTCCATTGAATTGGCCACGCCTGTATTGCTATGCTCAGTGCACCGGCGCTAGTCGACACCAACAACGTGAGTAGGGCCATATACGTAAGCGCCTGTAAATCGTTGCTTAGAACATCAGGAGGGTTTATTAAGGCGATATAGCCGGCAGTTATCAATATGGCTGATGGGATGCACCAGAGTTGAAATTTATGTCGGCTGGACGTTTTATCAATAAACTTACCAACCAAGGGGTCTGTGATGGCATCGAGCAGTCTGACTAACATCAATGTAATCCCGATCTCAGCTAGGGACAGCTCGTATCTGTTGGCATAAACGGTAGGGATGAGAATGTATAAGGGAAGGCTCGTTGAAGCAACGACCAGGCCGGATAATCCGTAACGTAATGACTGAGTGTGGGTGACTGACAAAATTGAGTTTTTAGTTCACTTCTTTCAAATGGTGGGTTTCTTTGCGTAATGGCATATGGTGTACTGAACGACGTCAACATCTCTATTTAAAAATCCTGATCTGCAGTAGCATAAGTAAAACTCCCACATTCTCTTGAATCGGATGGGGAATCCAAGCGCTTCAATTTGCCTCCATTGTGTCTGAAACCTCTTAAACCATTCTAGTAATGTCCAGGCATAATCATGTCCAAAGCTATCTTTTTCTAGGATGTTGAACTTGTGTTTTGCGGCTAGCGTTTCAAACTGTGTTTGGCTCATAAGCATACCTCCAGGAAAGATATATTTCTGAATAAAATCGACTCCTGTTTGATATTCTTCAGTCAATGAATCGTTGATGGTGATGGCTTGAATGACTGCGCGCCCATTCGGCTTTAAAGATCGCTTAATCATTTCAAAGAATGTTTCCCAGTAAGCTTTGCCAACGGCTTCAATCATTTCAATTGAGACAATTCCATCAAATTGTTCGTCAACATCTCGGTAGTCTCGCAACAAAATAGAACTTCTATTGTTAAGACCATTCACCTGTAATGTTTTACGTGCCCATTCCTTTTGCTCTTGAGACAGTGTGATGCCGACGTGTTTTCCCGACATGGTTTCTAGACGTATTTTGGATAGTTCTCCCCAACCGCAACCAATCTCTAATGTGGTTGATTCATCATTTAGTGGACCAAGTTTCGTGATGGCACGCGAGATTTTAAATTGTTGCGCCTCTTCAAGGCTAGAGGCTAGTTGCCCATCGCTACTTCGGCGAGTCGCACTTGAATAGGTCATTGATTGATCCAGCCATAGCTGGTAGAAATCGTTACCAAGGTCATAGTGTGCCTGAATGTTATCCTTGGCCTGCTGTTTGGTGTTTTTTTTCAGCACATGCCGGATTCGATTTAATACGTTTGCTAATTTTTGCCCTCTGATGGGGGAGTCCAGCACACGTCTGTTTTGTCCAATAACCCATAATAGTTGATTGAGGTCTGGGGTATCCCAAAGGCCGTCCATGTATGTTTCACCAAATGCAATGTCACCGTGAAGAATGATGCTGCGACATACCCCCCAGTTTCTAATAATTAGAATTGCAGAATTATTTTCTTTTGTAGTTATTCCTGCCACATCTTTTCCGAAGCGGCGGATAAAACCATTTGGGCCTTGTATTTCTAAAGTTCCGACTTCTATCTGATTAAGAAAATTGAAGATAAGCCTGACCCAGAAGTTTAGAGGGGGATGTTTCATTTGTTTCTTTCGGAAAGTGTCAATGGTATTTTCTTTGCCCAAAGTACCAAGGCATTGAGGTGAATTTGAGTAATAATTTTGAGGCTTACGAAGGGATGTGTGACTAGAGCCTTCAGTGCTGAATGCCTTGTCAATGGTGCTGCTACACCGGTCATAAGGGTTTTAAGTACTAATTGATCCGTATAGTAGTCTATGCGTGAAAAGTCGCGTTTCGTCTTTTTGTCGTAATGGAATTGAAATTGATAATGTCCCGTAACAGACAGAAAAGGAGATACGTAAAAACATTTAGGCGTAGAGATCACGTCGCCTGTTTTGAAGAACTCATGACCAAGCGGTGGCCTTAAGACATAGGTATGGTGTTGACCAAAAGTGTTATGCACTTCTGCAAAAACCGCAACAAGCTCGCCTAATTTGTTTTCGCAAAACCAGAAGCTTACAGGTTTAAATTGGTACCCCAGAACTCTTGGGAAGCACACAAGCCATATCTCCCCATCAGCAATATTCTCTAATTCATGCTCAGTGAGTATTCTGTTTAACCAGCGTTTAATGCTTTCGCCAGATCCATGATCTTCATCATTGAGGGAAATTAGGCTTTTCCGATTAATACCAAAAATCCAGTTACCCCACTGAGGCTTATCGTTTGAGGTTGCATAAAAAATAGAACGAATAGGCACGCGCACATAAAATGTTCGAGACTTTAGGGCGTGGGCCTTAGGGCTCAGCCTCTCATGCGTGACATACCCTTGAACAATTTGAGGTTGATTCCGCATCATCTAAAGTGTCTCAATGAGCCTGTTGGCCACCCATAGACCAGATTGGTAGCCGCTTTCATGAAATCCATTGCCCATCCAAGCACCGGCTATCCAAATGTGGTTTTCTCCTTGCAATTTTCGGATATTTTGAACAGCCTTTTCTCGATCAAGATCCATAACAGGATGTGCGTAATCAACAGATTTATGAATTTTACTAGGGTCCGGATTTTTAATGGGATTCAGGGTTACAAATAGATTTTTCTGGGTCGGCAAATGCTGGAGCTTATTCATGAAGTAAGTTACCGCCACGCGCTGATTATCAGCTATATAGGTGTCGGAAAGATAGTTCCATGAAGCCCATGCCCGCATTTCCTCGGGCATAAGATTTTTATCTTCATGGATGATGGCAGTATTTTTTTGAAATTTTATCCGTGATAGTTCTTGTGAGAGCGGGGTTGGTAGGTTTTGTAGAATCTGCGCAGACTCATCTGCGTGCGATGCAAGAATGATATGGTCGCAAGCGATTTGCTGTTGTGCTTTGTTGCGATCTTCAATAACGACTTCTAGGCCTAATGGTGTTTTTATGACTGAGGTTACTTTGCTCTCTTTTTTAAATGTCACATTGTGGTTCTTAATGGCCGAGAGCATTGCGTCGATGTAACAACGACTCCCCCCTTTGATGCTGAACCATTGTGGTCGATTTATTAACGATAAGAGTCCGTGGTTTTGGCAAAAAGAGATAAAAAATTTTAACGGGAAATTCCGTATTTCCTTAACCGGACACGACCAGATGGCTCCTGCCATGGGAAGCAAGTAACGCGTTTGAAAATAAGAGTCGTAGCCGTACTGGTCCAGGTAGTGCCCTAGTGTTATTGAGTTGCCTTGTGAGGTATTGCTGGGTTCGATGTGTTTCGGTGCGTTTACATTGAAACGGACGATGTCTCGGAGCATTTTTAGGAATTTAATGTCGTAGAGTCTTTTGGTTTGAGCAAAGATAGATCTTAAATTCGTTCCAGCCCACTCAAAAGCTCCATTGTCCAGTGATACGGAAAATGACATATCTGCCGGATGCGTCTCCACATTGAGGGCGGTAAGCCATTGGCGTAATCCGGGATAGGTTCGATTGTTAAATACAATAAACCCAGAATCCAGTTCTAATGGCTTCTCATCTATGGTTAGTGTGTGTGTGTGTGTGTGTCCCCCTAGGTAATCTGCTTTGTCTAGGACAGTTACTTTAGCGTGATCTTTGAGGTGCCAGCATGCAGATAGACCGGAGATGCCTGAGCCTATGACGATAACATGGTGTTTATACATATTCTGACCTGGAGACACTATTGATTATTTTGAGATACATATTAATTTGTGTTCGTCCTTGGGACCATCAGGTTAGAATTAAGTTTGGATTAGGTTCAATATTTAGGTGACATCATAGTTAATTTTGCGTGTCGTGGTATTTTCTGTCTTGTTCGGCGTTACATCATGCTTCTAGCGGTTTATGATGTACTTTTATTTGTTAAGTTGGAGGGGTTCCATGTCTGACTCGCATCATCATGATCACGCACATAGCGACGTATCAACACTCACAGATATTCAGAAGCGCGTGAAAGCACTTGAATCTATCTTGGTTGATAAAGGGTTGGTTGAGCGTGACGTCATCGATCAAATCATCGAGCACTTTGAAAATAAAGTTGGACCCCATGTTGGTGCACGCATCGTAGCCCGAGCTTGGGTCAGCCCTGAGTTTAAAAAATCTTTGTTGGCTGATGCGACGAATGCGATTAACGGCGAGTTAGATTTTGCAGAGGTTGGCCAGCATTTAATTGCAGTCGAAAATAGCGATGAACTCCATAACGTAGTGGTATGTACCCTGTGTTCTTGTTATCCGTGGGATGTGCTAGGACTGCCACCAGTTTGGTATAAATCGGCGCCATATCGTTCACGTGTCGTGAGTGAGCCTCGTTCGGTCTTGGAAGAGTTTGGTCTCGACCTGCCTCAGGATACGAAAATTAGAATTTGGGATTCTACTGCGGAAACGCGTTATTTAGTTATTCCGCAAAGGCCAAAAAATACGGAGTTGATGTCTGAAGCCGAATTGGCCGACCTTGTTACACGAGACAGCATGATCGGTACCAGTGATGTTCTAACAACTGCTGATCAAGTTAACACATGAATAGCATCCACGATTTAGGGGGAATGCAGGGATTCGGGCCGATAGCGCCTGAGGACGACGAACTCACATTCCATTTGAGTTGGGAAGGGCGAGTGCTCGGGCTTCAAAGGTCAATCCTCTTTTTGGGGCTTTGGAATATTGACGTGTTTCGGCATGCGCAGGAAAAAATTCAAGCCATTGATTATCTGTCTTGGTCCTACTATGAGCGTTGGGTGCATACTCTGACCGCTACAGCATTGGAGCGTGGTCTTTTTGATCAGGATGAGTTGCGTGTGGGCAAGAGCTTGAGTGGCGAGTCGCCAATAGCCACAAAAAAATTGACAATGAAAAGTATTAACAAAGCATATGTAAGAGGCAATTTTGAGCGTATTGGTGATTCTCAACCAGAGTTTTCAGTGGGGGATATGGTTGTGACCAAGCAAACACATACTAGCCTACATACTCGACTTCCACGCTATGCTCGTGACAAGTTGGGCACTGTGATTGCGATTCGTGGTCGGCATGTATTTCCCGACTCAGTGGTGGCTCATGGCTCCGAGGATTCTCAGTGGCTCTATACTGTGGAGTTTGAGGGTTGTGAACTTTGGGGCGATGCAGTGGATCCGACGATCAGTAATTTAATTGATGCTTTTGAACCCTATTTATCGAGAGTCTAGGATGAGTGATCGTTTTTCATGGGTGGACTTTTCCTTGGACTCTCCGGACGCAATTAAAGATCCGGTATTTTCAGAACCTTGGGAGGCGGACATTTTTGCAATGTTAGTCGCACTGGAGAAGCAAGGCTTATTTAGTTGGTCCGAATGGGGTGACGCATTAGGAGCTGAGATTCTGGTTAATTCCTCGCTTAGTGATAGAGGGACTGATTATTATATTCACGTACTCACTGCACTAGAGAAGATCTTAGCTAGTAAGCAAGTTGTTCCTGAAGATTTGCTTAAGCAGTATCAGGTGGGATGGGCTAGGGTCGCAGAGCGCACGCCACACGGTCAACCTTTGGAGTTGACTGAAGAGGATCTAGATCACGCCATAAAACCTCGTTAACTCAGTGTATATCAAATATATTACATGCTGAGCACCCGTGACCATAATCGTTTTCAGGAGGGTTTCCGCTACGTTTATCCAGTGGTCTCTAGGCGGGCTGGAGGAGTTTCTCTAGGTATTAACCTGAATACAAATAATGCATGTAATTGGCGCTGCATCTACTGTCAGGTTCCTGGTTTGGTGCGAGGGGCGCCCCCAGCGGTTGATGTGGAATCACTTCAACATGAATTAAGTGTGTTTTTGGGAAAAATATTGAACGGATCTTATCTTCAGGACTGTGTGCCAGAGGGGCAACGTCGTTTGAACGATATTGCATTTTCAGGCAATGGCGAGCCAACGTCAGCCCCCAATTTCGTTGAGGCTGTGGACGCAGTTCATTACGTCCGTACTCAAACGAATGTGCCTGAATGGGTTAAAACAGTATTGATTACCAATGGCAGCTTGATCCACCAGAAAAAAGTAATTCGTGGTGTTGAGAAATTAGGTGATATCAATGGCGAGGTCTGGTTTAAGATCGATCGTGTGACTCCTGAGGGTATCCGATCCATTAATGATACGAGTGGGAATAAAAGTCGTATGGTGTCGAATCTCGAGTCTGCATCACGGGCCTGTCCAACATGGATACAGACGTGTTTATTTAAAGTGGATGGTATGGATCCTAGCAGTGCTGAGTTGGATGCCTATGTAGATCTTATTCGGGAGCTTCAAACACGAGATATTCCGTTTAAAGGTATCTTACTTTATGGGCTTGCTCGACAGTCTTTTCAACCTGAATCTTCTCGGTTATCCCCAGTTGGGAATGTGTGGTTTGAGAGTTTTGCACAAAGACTTCGAGAATTAGGTGTGACTGTTAAATTGTCAATTTAAGCAAAAAAAACCGTCGTCAGACGGCTTTTTAATCGACAGGCTTTATGCCAACTCTGGATGTTTACTTTGCCATCTGTTTCTCTCGCATTTCGTCCAAGGTCTTGCAATCGATGCACAGTGATGCTGTTGGTCTTGCTTCTAGCCTTTTAAGGCCTATTTCAATGCCACAGGTGTCACAGTAACCGTAGTCACCTGATTCAATACGAGCCATCGTTTGATTGATCTTTCTAATGAGTTTTCGCTCTCGATCTCGGTTTCGGAGTTCGAGAGCCATATCTGATTCTTGGCTGGCTCGATCGTTTGGGTCGGCAAATACCGTTGCTTCGTCTTGCATGTTATGCACTGTCTTATCAATATCCGCCCCGAGTTCGCTTTTGAGTTGAAGCAAAATCTTTTTGAAGTGATTCTTCTGCTTTGTGCCCATGTACGCCTCGCCTTTTTTGGGAGTATAGGGCTTGAATGTCGTTTTTAATTGTGTGGCCATAGTGCTTTTATATGTATGTTCCTGCGATCTAAAAAACACGTGTGTATAACAGATTTATCTGGTTTTAGCAATTTTTGAGGTTAAAATGCATCAGGTGGATTGACCTTTTTGGCATGAGGCGATATAGTCTCGGCCCTTCGGTCGGGGTGTAGCGTAGCCTGGTAGCGCGCCTGCTTTGGGAGCAGGATGTCGGGAGTTCGAATCTCTCCACCCCGACCAGTTAGGACGGCTGAGGCCTTCGAGTTGCGCCCGTAGCTCAACCGGATAGAGCACCAGCCTTCTAAGCTGGGGGTTACAGGTTCGATTCCTGTCGGGCGCACCATTAGCGCTAGGCGTGGTTGTTGGTGATATCTTTGGTGGGCGTAGCTCAGTTGGTAGAGCCCCGGATTGTGATTCCGGTGGTCGTGGGTTCGAGCCCCATCGTCCACCCCATTGATTTCACTAGGTGTGTATTCGCGTTTGGGTTTTTATCAGCCCACAAAAAGCTGCCCAGTCTTTCTTCAGTTGTTATACTCATGCGGAGTAGTGGCTGACTTAGCTTTTCTACCCCCTAGTTGACTCCCTACGAGCTTATCGGCGGTCAGGCCACCCTCTGGCAGCAAGTGCGGTTTTGATCGACACAAGCACGCCCAGGGCAGCGTACGTCGTCACAAGCATCGGCCCCGTGGGTGCATCAAGTAATGCCGATAGGCCAACACCCACAATGATTGAAAAAGCGCTGAATAACCAAGCATAAAACAGAGGTTTTTGTCTGGTAACTGTTACCAACGCTGGTAGGATTAGGCTCGCAAACACAACGTAAATACCAATCAACTGCACTGAGGCGGTAATTGTTAAGGCAAATAAAAAGTAAAAGCCCAGACCTTGCCGTAGTTTTGGTATTAACATCCAAGTCGCAAAGATGCCCCCAAAAATTGGTAGGTACAATATGACGTCATCAAGTGTTGCGAAGAGTATTTGACCTGATAGCAAGTGCTTGAGTTCTTCGTCGCCATGGGGGTTGTTACTCAGGACGAGGATTGAGAGTGAAGCTGATAGCACGAAAAATACACCGATCCATGCTTCTTGTAACGTAGGAAAATATTTTTCGATAAACCTAAAAATTATTCCCCCCAGCAACGCGAAGAACAAGGCGCCAAGGCTCGGAATGAATGACAATTCAGAGAGAAAATGTTCAGTGTGGATATGTTCAGAACGAATGTGATCTGATTCAATTAGAACCTCAGTAATAATAAAACCAAGTCCTGCAATCTGTGCGATCGCTAGATCGATAAAAATAATTCCCCGCCTCAATACTTCGATGCCCAACGGTGTATGAACTACAGAGACCATGAGGCCGATCAGAAGAGCGGGCAATACGATGTCCAACAAGTCAGCCATAGGTGTTTGGATTAATTGGAGAGGAGCTCGATAGATTGATCGTACACTTTATAAAGATCTGTTGTTTCTGGCAAACCACCAACGGTGTAGGGAAGTGTAATTATCCGTACTCCTGTTTTTTCGGCCACCCAATCGCTCGGGGCTTCAGTGTCGAAGGGTGATCTGATAATGGCGAGTGTCGAGTTCTGTTTAATTGTCGATACGACCTTAGCGAGATGCCGCGCGGAGGGTGGGATACCTGGTTTTTCTTCAATAGAGGTGAGCACGTTAATTCCTAAAAATTGCAAAAGGTAGCTGAATGATTTGTGTTGTACGACTACACTTTTACCTGCGAGCGATTTTCTAGCAGATTCCCATCGTTCTGTTGCGGTGAGCCACTTCGTCTCAAATTCTTTTAGGTTTGCGGCATAGTTTTCTTTGTGATCTGGGTCGATTAGTGCAAGACGCTCATTTATGATGGCAGCGGTCTTTAGTATGATTTTAGGGTCTAGGTGTACGTGCGGATTGCCTTCGGGGTGAATGTCTCCTAAACTTCGATCTAAAATCTGTGGGATTTCGATGTTTGTGACATAGTCACTGACCAATATGTGGCCAAGTTGGCCTGCTTGGATTGTTTTTGTGCCGTTTCGAAGTAAAAGTGGCAACCAGCCTACCTCGAGGTCAGCGCCTGAGCAGATCAACAGATCAGCACGCTTAATCCGACTCATTAGGCTGGGTTTTACACGGATAAAGTGTGGGTCTTGCCGGCCGTGAGTGGCGGAGACTGCCTTGATTTGATCCCGCCCTATTTCCTGAGCTAATGCCTGCCATTCTGGCTCGCAGGCAAATACGAATGGTTTGGCTTGAGCGGTATTAAACGAAAAAAAACAAAGAGAAATGATTGTGGACAGCCATTTAAACATATTGGTTACCTATGGTTTCGCGATAAGACGCGCAAAAAAAATCCTTGGAGTGGAAAAGGTTTTGCTCGTTGCGTGGAATATTATGAGCGCACTCCAAGGATGAGGAGAATTAATCTAATTGTCTTAAGATAACATTTAATATGATATGTTACAACATAACATTAAGCACATAAAGAATAAGAACAAACCGCGGATCGCCGCGGTTTGTCTATAACAGTTAGTATTTGTGTGCGCCGTGAGCGCCAAAGCTCATAAGGTACTGAAGAATTATTTGATCATCTTCGTTGCCTTCAGACAGCTTCTCGCTTCCGAGTTGAAGCCGAATTCGGCTATATTCGCTATTGGTCCAGTCAAACATAACGTTCATCTGTGAGGGGTTAAAGCCGGCTCCGTCGACTGCCGTGCCATCTAAATCGCCCGTCAGGTCTGCACTCGTCATTTTACTATACCGAACGCCGACACGTGCCTGAGGCATCCACTTGTATGTCGCCGCAACGTAGTAACCTTTGGTTTCTGCGTCAAATGCTGATGTAGCGAATGCCTCATCTCCCGTAGCTCCGTAAGTTCCGTTCTCGTCGCGCGTAAAATGTTCTGCAGTAAGCGTGACTTCTTGGCTTCGTTCATTGCCTGTTGGTGCGAAGGTGTATCGAATGTCGTATGCCGTGAGGTTCGTATCGCCGATGAAGGTGACTGTGCCCTCTTCAGTTACTCGTCCGCCCGTTTCACCATCGACTTTATAAGCACCTAATCGCCAGGTGCCATTTGTGCCTACATCCCCACCAATTCGATAGAAGATTGAGGTTGCGCCAATACCTTGTCCGTCTGGAGTGCCAAATGGGAAGTCACTACCTCGAAATAAACCTACACCAAGCTCGTTATAAATCTCTGTTGGTAAGACTTTACTTATCTGGATACCGTCGTCGTTAAAACCGCCGTTTAAAAAGGCTCTATAGGGAAGGGGACGATCGACAAAATCATCGGTGTGCGCATGTTGTTCATTGAGGTAACCCAATGTCCATAAAGCTTTTCCGAACTTAAATTGTGCGGGTGCGCCGGCACCAGGTAAGGTTTGAACATAAGCTTCCTCCACCTCAGTGACAATCGCTCCGCCTTCTTCAACAAGTGCGTATGTGAGGCTACCATAAAATTTATCATCAATACTTGCTGAAAAATTTATCTCCGTGTGATCTAAGCCCATGCCGCCGGTACCTCGTTCACCCTCTTCACCGATGGCGAAACCGGCCATTTCAGGTGCCGCTCGTTCGGAAAATTCTTTGAATTGACCGTTTAATACGATACCGATTGAAGGATTGAACTCATTGCTTCTGACAGAACGTCCGCCTTGGGATCCAGCGGCTGCTGCCGATTGAGACACTGATTTTGCTTGGATGGCTGTTTCTAATTTATTTTCTAAATCAGAAATTCTTTGTTCATATTGGTTACGCAAATCCATCAATTCTTTGCGTAAGTCGCTTACATCTTCTTGCGCACTGATTGGCGCAACGGATATAAGTCCCATAGCTGCGACTAGGCAGCATAGTGTTTTTTTCAACATCATCTATCTCCAAATTTCTCTAACAGTTGAGCACATAGGCTCAAAAAACTCCCCACTAAATAGTGAATAGCTGAGTTCTATTTTGTTTTTGATTTAGATGTGACTTGGGGGATCTCTAGCGAGAAATGGAGCGTATGAAGTATTTAATGAGGGAGCCGCAGCCAATGTAAAAATTGGCGCACCAAATTCTTTAGAATGTTCGGCGATCGCGGTGATTGTCGACGGAGCTGAATCAAGTGCCCCGTAAGCGTTACACGCAGCACAAAAACGCTGGCTGTCGTTCTCATTGTGCAAATCCCCATCCGAAGCGTGTGCCGCGATGGTGATTTGCGCAATGGCAAAAAATATAAGAAGTGGTAGCAACCGAATAAATCTCATTGTGCTCGTACAATACTATTTTCTTGAATCTGAAGCAAATTCATGTTCTTAACTAAGTCAATTGGTTTTCGATTTACCAGTCCCTTTTTACTATCAAATGGGAATCATGCCTTGCAGTCAAGGGGTGCAGGTGCTAGTATACGCCACCGAGTTTCTGTTGCTCTTGCCAAAAACCGTGGACTTAAGGCTTTAAAAGTTTTAATTTCACGTTCCCGCACAGCGTAGTGGGTTTCCCCAAGATCAGACAATTTTTCTGATCCTAAGTGTTCAAATAAGAGTGAACCGGCGATCCACATGGTGTGGTTGTCATCGGATAGTGACTCTCTATTTGCAATAAGCGGGAAAGAGGAAGAGATATGGTATTTATTACTGATCGGCGGCGTTATGCTGTCGAGAAGCTTGGTTTAATCGCGTCCATTAGAGGAGCAAATGGCGCCCAATTCATGTCATCGCGACGCGACGCATCGACAATTTTCGGATCCAACAATAAGCAACGGCCGGTTTGTGAGCAAAAGCGCCTCATCAAGAACCGTCTTGCTTCCCCCATAAATCATTAAGCGCGTAAAAGCATTTACTCCATTAATTAAAGTCGGACTCGTGGTCGGCGGCGTTTTAACGTCTAGCTGCATTGGTCTGCAATGAGGATAGCAATATGAACAAATTTCAAGAAATGGGTCTACCAGACCAGATTTTACAAACATTAAAAGCGATGCAATTTAGCGAGCCAACACCTATCCAGGTTGAGGCTATTCCACTAGCTATTCAAGGGAAAGATATTCTTGGTTCGGCACAAACGGGAACAGGTAAAACAGCAGCATTCGGGATCCCATTGATCGCTAAACTTTTGGCCAATCCGCAGGGTTCTGCACTTGTAATGACGCCGACGAGAGAGCTCGCTACTCAGGTGCTGAGTCAGCTTCGTTTGATGCTTGGAAAATCAACGAATATAAAAACAGCGCTATTGATTGGTGGCGATTCCATGTCAAAGCAAATCCGACAAATTCGAGATAAGCCACGTATTTTTGTGGGCACTCCCGGAAGAATTAATGATCATTTAGACCGTGGCATACTTAAGCTGAAGACCACAGACTTCTTGGTTCTTGATGAAACAGATCGAATGCTCGATGCTGGATTCACCGTACAAATTGAAAAAGTGATGACTTTTTTAGCGCCAAAGCGACAGACATTGTTGTTCTCAGCAACCGTTGCACCCAATATCGCTCGTATTGCTGAAAAATATTTAAAAGACCCTGTCCGCATCTCGGTGAGTAGCGCTTCAGCAACAGCGCCAAATATCAAGCAAGACACTGTTCGTGTAAGTGATGGCGAGAAATATACTTCTTTGATCGATAGTCTCAATGAGCGTGATGGATCTATTATTGTTTTCGTTAAGACGAAACACGGCACGGAAAAAATGGCTACTCGCTTATCCAAAGCGGGTCACAGTGCAGATGCTATCCATGGCGATTTGAAACAGAGTAAACGAGATCGTGTGATTGCTGCCTTTAGAGGTAAAAAGTATCGGATTCTGGTTGCAACTGATGTTGCAGCTCGAGGTTTAGATATCCCGCATATCGAACACGTGATCAATTATGATTTGCCGCAGTGTGCTGAGGATTATGTTCACCGTATTGGGCGAACGGCTCGTGCGGGCGCAAGCGGATCAGCTCTGAGTTTTATTACGCCAGCAGATCGAGGCAAGTGGAACGCGATTGAACGTTTGTTAAATCCTGGAGCGAAGAGGGATACTGGTGAGCCAAGAAAGTCCACAAGGAAGCGTCGACCGAATGCGGGGCCAAAAGGTGATGTGGTAGCCTTTCGACGCGA
Organism: uncultured Pseudomonadota bacterium; assembly: GCA_913057675.1. Taxonomy (GTDB): domain Bacteria; phylum Pseudomonadota; class Gammaproteobacteria; order Burkholderiales; family Eutrophovitaceae; genus Eutrophovita. The sequence goes on from CAJXOL010000006.1 coordinate 40,188, forward strand.
TAAGAAAAAGAAATGGGCGCCAGCTAAAAGAGCTGCTTAATCTTTTTTGGATGATTAGAAAAACGCTAGGGATATTCTCATCAAAGTATTCCTAGCGAAATTTGTGAATCTTTTTTTAAAGACCCAAGATATTTACAAAATTATTTATCATAGCTATCTTTAATTTCAATGCATGTGTGCACAAGCGTATTTGATTTGAGGAGATTTGGGATGGAACCAATGCGGTTTATGCGGGCTATGTTGTCACTGCTGTTGGTTTTCAGCTGTAGCTCAGGTTTAGCACATCAAACCAAGTTATCCAGCAGTTTGTTAACGCTCAATGGCTCAAGTGTTCAAGCTGAAGTTGAAGTCAATGTGCTGGACCTTGAAGCCGCGCTTGATGCGACCTTCGTTAAGAGTGATGCTACTCTGGACTTTCAGGTCATTAAGTTTCAATCCGAGGCTATATTTAATTATATTGCCAACAATAATCGACTTTTTTGTGGCTTGGATTCTCAAGTGCCAGAGCAGCTTGATAGTTTTCGTTTTGATGGCGAGCATTTGATTATTGATCTGGGTTGGTTATGCGGTGGAACTGACTTACCCACTCGATATTCAGTTAGTCTCTTTCAAGAGGTAGATGCCCAATCGAGACATGTGGTTAGTGTGTCAGGTGACCAAAATTTCGTGGAGCTTTTAAGTTTGGGCAATCAGGAGATTTCGCTTTCGACTCAACAGCACTCCTGGTGGGATCTTGTTCTTAAATTCATCATGGCGGGTATCGAGCATATTGCAATAGGATTGGATCATATTGCTTTTTTGATAGCGGTCATTGTCTTAGGAAGAACATTTTGGCCACTATTTAAAGTAATCACCGCTTTTACAATCGCACACTCGATTACGCTTACATTGTCAGTTTTGAATGTTGTCTCGATACCCGCAGGCGTTATCGAGCCTTTAATTGCATTAAGTATTGTGTATGTGGCGGTAGAGAATTTTTTTGTAAAGGATCTCGAGCGACGCTATTGGGTAACCTTTATGTTCGGATTGATTCATGGTTTTGGTTTTGCATCGGTTTTAAGAGATTTTGGATTGCCGCAAGATGGCTTAATTTGGGCGCTCGGCTCATTCAACGTGGGTGTTGAGCTAGGTCAACTTGCGATCGTCCTCGTCGCTATCGCAGGATGGCGATTGATGACTATATTGCCTTTCTTTATGTCGTCAGGGCAGGGGATCATTCGGAAAAGAAGAGCATCATTATTGATATCAGCCTTTGTGGGTTTGTTGGGATTCGGTTGGTTTGTCGAGCGTGTGTTTTTATAGGTTTTTGCAGCAAATTTGTGCGAATTCAGTGTAAATTTTTTAGAGAGGTTTGTTATGTTTAGATATTTAGGTTTACTCTTTTTCGTAAATGCGTCTTTGGTATTTGCGGGACATCATGAGCCAACGGAGCATCCTAGTGAGATGCATATTATGAATGCCTGGGTTAAAGAACCGTTACCGGGTGTTGACGCTACCGCAGCGTACCTCTTCATACACAATCATGGAGAGCTTGCTGATCGCTTGATTGGCGTGTCCACGTCTATTGCTAAGCTGAGTGAGATTCATGAAATGTCGCATGATGATGGTGTTATGAAAATGCGGCGGTTGGACTCAGGTATTTTGATTGCTCCTGACCAAAAAGTGCAACTAGAGTCGGGTGGATTACACATTATGCTTTTTAATCTCAATAAATCGATTATGGCGGGCGAGGCTTATGTCCTGACATTAGAGTTTGAGAGAAGTGGGCAATTAGATGTGCCTGTTATCGTGAAAAAGCTTGCAGATTCTCAATCGCATGACCACCACCATCACTAATGAATTACAGAGTAGATCTTAAGATTGAAAATGCGCTCATGTTGCAGTACTGCTTATGATCACCGCTGACGGCATCGCCCTTCGGCGCGGTGAGAAGGTTCTTTTTCAGAATGCTCGTTTTACATTTTATGCACGTAATAAAATTGGAATAACGGGCAGTAACGGCTCTGGGAAAAGTAGTTTATTTGCGTTATTGCTTGGCGAGATGCAGACCGACGCTGGCACTCTCGGGATTCAGCCAGGACTCGTGATTTCTCATGTTGCCCAAGAGTTGCCAAGAGGCGCTCGCCGTGCGATTGATTATGTCATCGATGGCGACGTTGAGCTTCGTGAGGTGCAATGTAAGCTCAAGGCTGCCGAGGAGCAAGAGGATGCTGATCAGATCGGTATTTTGCATGAACACCTTGGCGCGATTAATGGTTACAGTGCGGAGGCAAGGGCGAATCAATTGCTTGATGGTTTAGGGTTTAAGGCTGAGGACGTGATTAATCCAGTTGATTATTTTTCAGGTGGGTGGCGCATGCGTCTTAACTTAGCTCGAGCGTTGATGTGTCGTTCCGATCTCTTATTATTGGACGAACCGACCAATCATTTGGATCTTGATGCTGTAATTTGGCTTGAGTCATGGCTTAAACATTTCCCGGGTACCTTGTTGTTAATATCTCACGACCGCTCTTTTTTGGATAATGTCGTTCAGACAATTTGCTTTATCGATGGTGGGGCACTAAAGACTTATAAAGGCAATTATTCTGCGTTCGAGGTGCAGCGTGCATCCCACCTTGCACAGGAAAAAGCGTCGTACATTAAGCAACAACGCGAGATAGATCATATGAAAAGCTTTGTTGAGCGTTTTCGTGCGAAAGCGACAAAAGCCCGACAAGCGCAGAGTCGAATGAAGCAATTGGCAAAGTTGGAGCTGTCTCTTATACACATCTGACGCTGCCGACGATATGCAGTGTGTAG